>DASUVP010000206.1:0-3087 GCA_036378895.1 Sphingomicrobium sp. | reverse complement strand
TCACGCGGTCGAGGACCGGGCGGACATGCTTGTCGGCATAGGCGCAGAAGCGTGAATCGTACTGCGGCGGGTTGGTCCCCTGGATTAGCTTGTACTCGCGGTCGAAGACGTCATCGACGGTGATCTCACCGGCGTCGATGGCGCGTTCCACGGCGGACTGGATGGCGCGCATCGCCTCCTGCGCCTTCAGGATGAAGGGCGTGTCGTCGATCTCCGCACCGGAATTGGCGAGCGTGTCGAGCATGGTGTTCGACAGCATTTCAAGGTGCGCCAGACGCTTCTGCGCCTGGGTAAGCTGGCTGCCGTTGTCGCGCGCATCGCCCGCGAAGTCGGTAAGGCCGGCCTTCACCCGGTCGACGCTGGTCTGGATCATGCTGGTCGAGTGGGCGATGCCCTCGGTCTGGCGGTCCACCATGGTGACGATCTCGGACACCTCGCGGACCGTCTCGCTGATCTGGCCAAAGCCCGACTGGGCCGCGCGGCTCTGCTCGACGCCGGTCTTGATCTCGGTAGTGACGGCACCCGCCTCGCGTGTGAGCTCGCCGATCGTGGAGGCGATCTGGCTTGTCGCTGCCCGAGTATCGTGCGCGAGCTTCTTCACCTCGGCCGCAACGACAGCGAAGCTCCGGCCGGCATCACCGGCGCGCGCGGCTTCGATGGTCGCGTTGAGCGCGAGCATGTTGGTCTTGCGGGCGATCGTCTCGATGGTCGAGGAGACGGTCTGCACCTGGTTCATCGCCGACGCGAAGCCGGCCATGCGCTCGCCGAGCTGGACGACGAGGTCAGTCAGGCCCTTGAAGCCCGCGATGGTGCCTTCGATCGCCTCGCGGCCGGCCTCGAGCTTGCTGCGCGCCTGCTCCGACAAAAGACGCGCTTCGTCCGTCGAATCGGAGACTCGAGCCTGGTCGGCAAGAAGGCGGGTCGTCACCTCTTCCAGCTGGTCGAGCATGCTGAGGTGCTCGGTGATGCGCGTGCCGACGTCGCGGACGTAACCGGCGACATCGCTGCATTCCATCGACAGGGAACCACAGTCCCGCGCGACGCTACGAATCGCGTTCTCTGTGATTTCCTCGATACCGTGAGTGGCCATGACGCGCGAACGCTCCCCTAATCCCTTCCTGTGCGGGATAGAGGGAAGGCCCTACTCTTTCGTTAACTATGAAAAGGCGATGCGCTAACAGGACCGGCGAATGGGGGAACAACGGATATCGCTCCAGGCGGCGCGACGGATCGCTCTCGCCGCCCAGGGTTTCGGCGTACCGCGTCCACCCACCGTCGAACGACGGCACCTCCTCCATACGATCAAGCGCCTCTCGCTCCACCAGATCGACAGCGTCAACGTGCTTGCTCGTGCTCATTATCTTCCCAGTTTCTCGCGCCTCGGAAATTACGATCGAGGGTTGATCGACCGGTCCGCCTGGGGGCCAAGGCGCGACCGCCGGCTGTTCGAATATTGGGCGCATGAAGCCTCGCTGCTTCCGCTGGAGCTCCATCCGCTCCTCCGCTGGCGCATGGAGCTGGCCGACAAGGGCGAGGTCGGATGGCGGAGCATGCGGGCGTTCGCGCGCGAGCGCCGAAACGAAGCCCAGCATGTGCTCGACCGCATCCGTGCCGATGGACCGATGGCCGCTTCTGATTTCGAAGATGGCAAGGGCCGTGGGGGCTGGTGGGAATGGGGCGAGGCGAAGCGCGCGCTGGAGTGGCTGTTTTGGGCGGGGCACGTCACCACCGCCACCAGGCGGAACAGCTTCGAGCGGGTCTACGACCTGCCCGAACGGGTAATCCCGCCGTCCGTTCTCGCCTTACCCAAGCCCGGCCTTGCCGAGGCCCATCGAGCGCTGATCGACCGGGCCGCCCGCGCGCTTGGCATCGCAACCGCCGGCGATCTGCGCGACTATTTCCGATTGGCGCTGGAAAATTCCCGGCGAGCGGTCGCGGAACTCGTGGAAGAGAAGGTCCTGTTACCCGTTGCGGTCAAAGGCTGGCGCCAGCCGGCCTTCCTGCATCACTCGGCACGCCGACCCCGGCAGATTAGCGGGCAAGCGCTCCTCGCGCCCTTCGATCCGCTCATCTGGGAACGCAGCCGCACGGAAAGGCTCTTCGGCTTTCGGTACCGCATCGAGATCTACACGCCGTCACACAAGCGCGTGCATGGCTATTATGTGCTGCCATTCCTCATGGACGGGCAGCTCGTCGCTCGCGTCGATCTCAAGTCAGACCGCCATCAATCGCGGCTTCTGGTCAGGAAGGTCACGCTCGAACCGCAAGCTCCAGTCAACACAAAAGAGCGCCTGACTTTCGAGCTGCGGCTAATGGCCGACTGGCTTGGGCTCGAGAAGGTCGATCAATAGAGCCAATACGGGGCGCTCTGCTCTTCCCAATCCCGCTCGTCGGGAATCGTGATCGCATCGAGATCGTCCGGGGTCGCATTCGGATCGTCGACCCACTCGCGCAGCAGCGGCGAGCCGTTGATGACGTCGATCGCCAGCTTCTCGAACTCATATTCGTAGGAAAAATCGCGCCAGAGGTCATAGTCAGGATAAAGCCGCCGGATTGCCTTGAATCCGAGCGCCTGGAGCCGCCAGGGCTTGAAGTAGGTGTGATCGTAGAACGGGCCTTCGGCGTGGATGTGAACGCCGTTGCAAAGCTTGCCGACATGCTTGTGGAACGTCGGCTCGAACCAGATCTCGCGCAGCTTGCAGCCCTCGAGCCAGCCCGGCGCGAGCGCGTGCATCTGAGCGATGACCTTGCCCGCCTCGATATCGGGCGCCCCGAACAGCTCGAGCGGGCGGGTCGTCCCCCTGCCCTCGCTGAGCGTCGCGCCTTCGAGCATGACCGTGCCCGCATAGGCACGCGCCATGTTGAGGTTGGTGGCGTTGGGGCTCGGGTTGATCCAGATGTGTTCCTGCGGCCACCCGAAGCCCGGGCCTTCCGGCTGCCAGTCCGCCATCTCGATCACGTGGTAATCGACGTCGAGCTTGAAGCGGTCGATGAACCAGGCGCCGAGCTCACCGAGCGTCAGGCCATGACGCATCGGGATTTCTGCGGCGCCCACGAAGCTTTCCCAGCCGGGCCGCAGGATCAGCC
>DASUVP010000205.1:0-10995 GCA_036378895.1 Sphingomicrobium sp. | reverse complement strand
CGGTCACCAGCAGTTCGCGTGCACTTGGGAACGATCGGAAGAAAACCGTCATGGCCCGCGCTTATCGATGCGCCGGAATGTAGGACAGCAATTTCAACGAAGCTGGCTGTCCTTGCTGCCCCGGCGATTGATCGTCGAGTGCACCACGGCCTTGTCGCGTTCTGACTGGCAGGCGATGCAGGTGCGGACGCCCGGAAGCGCCTCGCGCCGTTTCTTCGGGATGGGCTCGCCGCAATCGTCGCATTCCTCGGCGCTCTCGCCCTGTGGCGTCAGCGCACGGGCGCGTAGGATCGCGTCCTTCACCGTATCGTCGATCTGATCCTGAACCGCGCCATCGCGCGTCCATCCGCCGGCCATAAGCCTTCCTTTCTCCCTGTAATATAGGGAGAAAGCCGAGCTATTTCACCGGTTCCGGAGGAGCGACCCAAGGCTTGAACGCGCCGCCCGGGACTGCGGATGCGACGGGGCTTTCGAAACCGTCCGAGCTGAGTGATGAGACGCCAAAGATCCAATCATCCACCCGAACTCCCATAAGCGTCGTTCGAGCAGGCTTCGACGCGCAGTCAGCGCCCTCGCACTTGAGGATCGGGACCCCATCGTTCGGCTTCCAATTCGCCGCATCAGTCCTGCGTTGATAAATTTGATAGGTTGCGGCGCCCGACACCTTATCCCACGTCAAAGTTGTATCCGTACTCACCGCCCCCTCGACTGTCGGCTCAGGCGGCGGCGGGGCACTGGCGATGGCGGCGAGCGCAGCGACATTCAGCTTCGTGACCTTCTCCAGATAGGGGAAGTCCATGTTCTCGATCGTGTCGCCGTACTTGATGCCTTTTTCGGTGCGCAAATCCTGGTGCTGCCAGTTGTAATTCTCCGCTGCGACCGAGAGGCGAACCGCCGGGAATCCCGCGTTAAGGAATTCGGTATGGTCGCCTCCACGGCCGAAGCGGTCGTTGCGCCAGACCTGCATGACGTCGAGGCCGATGTTCAGCCGGCCTGCGAGGCCGTCAAGGAAGCGCGAGATATTGCGTGAGGGCGCGTCATTCTCGCCGCCGAGGCTGCGGATGTCCTTCGCCAGAGCCTCATGCCCCTGCCAGCGCGGACCTTCCGAAAAAACGCGCACGACCTTGTCGTTGCAGACGCCGTCCGACGAACAGCTGTTGCCAATAATATCGTTGTTGAGGTTGGCGATGACGTTCCAGCCCTGCGCCTTCGCATAGTCGGCCATGATCTTGCCGCCGTGGAGCCCCTGCTCCTCGCCCGACAGCGCCGCATAGATGATCGTCCCGGGAAACTTGTGCTTCGAAAGCACCCGAGCCGCCTCGATCACCGCGGCGGTGCCGGAGCCGTCGTCGTTCGCGCCCGGAGCGTCCTTCACCGCGTCCATCGGGTCGCTCACCCGGCTGTCGATGTGCCCGGTGATGATGACGACGTCGTTCGGCCGCTCGGTGCCGCGCTGGATGGCAACGGCGTTGCAGACCCGGGTCGGTGTTGGAATGCGGCGCCCGGTTACCGTGTCGCAGGTCTGGAGCGTCGGCAGCCCGAACGACTCCATTTCCGCTTCCGCCCAGCGCACAGCGGCGCCAATCCCGCGCTTCGGATCGGTCTGCGAGGAGAGCGTGTGGCGCGTACCGAAGCTGACCAGCTTCTCGACCGTACGCTTCATCTGCGGGCCGCTCACCGGCTCGACAATCTGCTTCAGCTTCGCGTCGACGGACGGCGGCGCGGCGGCAATAAGCAACAGGCAGGGAAGCAGTCCAAGTTTACGCACAAGACGTCTCCTCTCTCCGCCCCTGCAACTGGCATTTGCAGGGCCGCGGGTCTAGGGGAGCCGCAACCCCGGAATTGCAGAATCAAGGACCTGTCTGATGTTGCGCGAGATTGACCATTTCATCGGCGGCGAGAGCTATTCGTCCGAAGGCCGCACCAGCGATGTCTTTGACCCTAACCAGGGCCAGGTGCAGGCGAAGGTGAAGCTCGGCACGTCGGCCGAGCTCGAGCGCGCGATCGATGCCGCCAAAGCCGCCCAGCCGGCATGGGCAGCGACCAACCCGCAGCGCCGCGCCCGCGTCATGTTCAAGTTCAAGGAACTGGTCGAGAAGAACATGGACGACCTCGCCCACATGCTCTCGTCGGAGCATGGCAAGGTCATCGCGGATGCAAAGGGCGACGTTCAGCGCGGGCTCGAGGTAATCGAGTTCGCCTGTGGAATCCCGCAGGCGCTGAAGGGCGAATATACGCTCGGCGCCGGCCCCGGGATCGACGTCTATTCGATGCGCCAGCCGCTCGGCATCGGCGCGGGAATCACGCCGTTCAATTTCCCGGCAATGATCCCGATGTGGATGTTCGGAATGGCGATCGCCTGCGGCAACGCCTTCATCCTGAAGCCGTCCGAGCGGGACCCCAGCGTTCCGATCCGACTCGCCGAGCTGATGAAGGAAGCGGGCCTACCCGACGGAATCCTCAACGTCGTGCATGGTGACAAGGAAATGGTCGACGCGATCCTCGACCATCCGGACATCAAGGCGGTCAGCTTCGTCGGATCGTCGGATATCGCGCAGTACATCTATTCGCGCGGCACCGCGAACGGGAAGCGCGTGCAAGCCTTCGGCGGCGCCAAGAATCACGGCATCGTCATGCCCGACGCCGACCTCGACCAGGTCGTCAACGACCTCACCGGCGCGGCTTTCGGCTCGGCGGGGGAGCGCTGCATGGCGCTTCCGGTCGTGGTCCCCGTCGGGGACGAGACCGCGAATGCGCTTCGCGAAAAGCTGATCCCGGCGATCGCGAAGTTGCGCGTGGGCGTCTCGACCGACCCAGAAGCGCATTACGGCCCGGTCGTGAACAAGGCGCACAAGGAACGCGTCGAGAATTACATCCAGATGGGCATCGACGAAGGCGCCGAGCTGGTCGTCGACGGCCGCGGCTTCACTTTGCAGGGCCATGAGGAAGGCTTTTTCATCGGACCGACCTTCTTCGATCACGTGAAGCCGACGATGCAGACCTACAAGGAAGAGATTTTCGGTCCCGTCCTGCAGATGGTCCGCGCCAAGGACTTCGAGGAGGCGGTCCGACTCCCGTCCGAGCATGAATATGGCAACGGCGTCGCCATCTTCACCCGCAACGGCCATGCGGCCCGCGAATTCACCGCTCGCGTCAATGTCGGAATGGTTGGAGTGAATGTGCCGATTCCGGTGCCGGTTTCGTACCACAGCTTCGGCGGCTGGAAGCGCTCGGGCTTCGGAGACACCAACCAGTACGGCATGGAAGGCGTGAAGTTCTGGACGAAGAACAAGATCGTCACCCAGCGCTGGCCGGACGGCGGCGGGCACGGCGAGAGCGCGTTCATCATCCCGACCTTCGCATAAGGCCTCTCCCAGCGGGCGAGTCCCGCCATCGGTCAGCCGAAGCGGCTATGGATACGCGTGCCCTCAAGCAGCGTTGAGCCGGCATGCTTCGGTTCATTTTCCCGATTGTGACCATCACGGCGATCATGTCGATCGGTGCTTGCAGCAGCGAAAGTGATCCCGTCGCGGATGGGGCGAACGATGTAGCTGCGATACCGGCCGAGGCAAATGCTCCTACCGCCGATGAGAACTCCGTCACGCCCACGAACGAACTCGAGAGCGGAACCGCGGAGCCGGTGAACGACAGAGCGAGCACGATCCCGGCGTCGCTCCACGGCCGCTGGGGCCTGACGCCCGGCGACTGCACCTCGACCCGCGGCGACGCCAAGGGGCTGCTGATCGTCTCCGCCCAGTCGCTGAAGTTCTACGAATCGCTCGCCAAACCCGCTGGGCCGCTGAAGGCGTCCCCGAACTCGGCGAGCGGCGATTTCACCTTCACTGGCGAGGGAATGACCTGGAAGAAGTTCGAGGCGCTGGAGCTTCAGGACAACAAGCTCGTCCGCACCGAAAGCGACCCGATGGCGAGCTTCACCTACGCGCGCTGCGCGACCTGACGGACGAGCTTTCCCGGATTCATGATGCCGAGCGGGTCGAGCGCCCGCTTGATCGCGCGCATCGTGTGGAGTTTCGCCGGCGGGCCTAGCCGCTCCAGCTCCGCCAGTTTCATCTGGCCGATACCGTGCTCGGCGGAGATCGACCCGCCGGCAAGCGTGACGAGGTCGTGGACCATCTGCGTGATCGCATCGGCATCATCCCGGGCCGGATCGCCCCTCACGTGGAAATGGACATTACCATCGCCGAGGTGACCGAAGGCGCTCGCGGTCGCGCCCGGAAAGGCGCTCTCCACCTCGGAAGCCGTGGTTTTCATGAAGCGCGGCATGTCCGCCACCGGCACGGAGATGTCGTGGGCCAGGGTCGGACCCGAAGCGCGCTCGGCCTCGGACAGGGAATCGCGGATGCGCCAGAAGGCATCGGCCTGCGCTTCGTTCGCGGCGACCGTTGCGTCCTCGATCTGGCCCGTCTCCAGCGCCTCGCCGAGGAGCGACTGGAGCATAAGCGACGGATCGCCGTCCGGACTTTCCGACGTCGCCTCGATCAGCACGTGCCAGGCATGCGCACCCGCGAGCGGGCTGCGCGTGCCGGGGATGTGCCGAAGGACGAGATCGAGCGAATCTCCGGGGATGATCTCGAAACCCTCAATCCGGTCCGTTCGCGACTGCATGAACCGGAGCAGATCGAGTGCTCGGTCCGGGTCGCTAAGGCCGGCCCAGGCGACGGCCCGCGTCGTGGCGGCCGGAACGAGGCGAAGCGCGACAGCCGTGACGATCCCGAGCGTTCCTTCCGACCCGATGAGAAGCTGGTCGATGTTGTAGCCCCGATTGTCCTTCTTGAGACCCGACAGGCCGTCGTGGATTGAGCCGTCGGGAAGCACCGCCTCGAGCCCGAGCACGAGCGACCGCATCGTCCCGAACTTCAGCACCTGAGTCCCGCCGGCATTGGTCGCGGTGAGCCCGCCGATCGTGCAGCTTCCGCGGGCACCGAGGGTCAGCGGAAAGCGCTGGCCGGATTTCGCCGCCGCTTCGTGCAGGTCGGCAAGGATCACGCCGGCCTCGGCGACGGCCAAGCCAGCTGTAATCGACCGCAGGCGGTTCATCCGGCGAAGCGACAAGAGCAGTGCCGAACCGTCCGCCGGCGGGGTCGCACCGCCGACCATCGACGTGTTGCCGCCTTGGGGAACAAGAGGGACGCGATGCTCCGCAGCGAGGCGGACGATGGCGGCGACCTGCTCGGTCGAGGCAGGCGACAATATGGCTTGCGACCGGCCGTGGAAACGCCCCCGCCAGTCCGTGAGCCACGGCTCGATGTCCGCCGGATCGGTGACCGCGGCCTTCGGGCCGAAGCGTTGCAGGACCTCGTCGATCAAAGCAGCCGTCATGCCCGCGCCTTAGCGCGAATTGAGAGGCTTGGCATTGCAGGCGATCCGCCCCATTCGTGGGCCCATGAATTTCTGGCCCCTGATCGCGATCCCCGTAGGTGGCGTCGCGCTTGCCTTCGCGGCCGGATTCGCCGCGCAGCGCGCGCTGCGATGGGCCCGCGACGACCATTCGAACCGCCCCGCCTTGTGGAACCGCTTCTATTCGATCGACTGGGGGGACACGACCACCAACAATTACGGCTTCGCCCCGGCTGATGGCGATCACCCGCAGCGGTTCCAGCACCAGATGTACCTGCAGCTCCTGCAGAGGCTGCGTGAGGCTTCGGGAGGGAAGCGCGGCCTGAAGCTGCTGGAAGTGAGCTGCGGCCGCGGCGGCGGGCTCAACGCTTTGCTGAGCGAAGCTCCGGAGATCGAGGCGACCGGCCTCGACGTTGCGCATAGCGCCGTAAATTTCTGCCGCCGCACCTATGGCGAGAGCGAACGGCTCCGCTTCGTCCAGGGCAGCGCGCTGCATCTGCCGTTCGACGACGCGGGCTTCGACGTCGTGCTGAATGTCGAGGCGTCGAACGACTATGGCGATCGCCAAGGCTTCTTCCGCGAGGCTGCCCGCGTGCTGAAGCCCAATGGCATCCTCCTCTACGCGGACACGGTGAAGCAGGGCCGACGGGAGGCGATCGAGCGAGACCTGGCGATGGCGGGCTTCAAGGCGGACCTGCGCGACATCACCGGGAACGTGGCCGAGGCTTGCCGGCTCGATAGCCCCCGGCGCCGCGCGGTCATCCGCAAGCACGCGCCTCTGCCGGCGCGCCTGTTCCTCAAGAATCAGCTCGAGAATTACGCCGCGATCGAAGGGAGCCGGAAGTTCAAGGCCTTTGCCGAGGGCCGCCGGACCTATCTGATGACGGCGGCTGTCAAGGGATGAGCCGGCGACCCGTGACCTTGATCGTCGCTCGGGCTTCGAACAGCGTGATCGGGCGCGACGGCACTTTGCCCTGGCGCATTTCAGCGGACCTCAAGCGCTTCAAGGCGCTAACGATGGGCAGCGCGATGATCATGGGCCGCCGCACGTTCGACAGCCTGCCCGGCGTCCTTCCGGGCCGGCGGCACATCGTGCTGACCCGCGACCGTGATTGGTCGGCGGAGGGCGCAGAGGTCGCCCATAGCGTCGAGGAAGCACTGGCCCTGGCCGGCGAAGAGCCGGTTTCGATCATCGGCGGCGCAGAGATTTTCGACTTGTTCCTGCCCTTCGCGGATCGGATCGAACTCACCGAAGTGCTCTGCGACGTTCAGGGCGACACGAGAATGCCCGACCCGCGCTCGGGTGGTGGCTGGCGGGAAGTGGCGCGCGAGGACCATCCGGCAGACGGCGAGACCCCCGCGTTCCGTTTCCTTACGCTGGAACGGTCCTAGCGCTTGCCGGCCGGTCTCCGGACATATTCCCGGTAGCGTTTGAACTGCTCGCCAAGGACGCCGTCGACGAGCGGCGCCAGCTTCTCGGCCCCGCCGTTGGCGAAGCCCCCGACCTTATAGTCCATCGTCACCTTGGATCCGCCCCCGCTGCGCTCGAACCGGAGGTCCATGACGCCCGCAGTCGCCTCGTAGAGCAAGGGGCCGAGAGAGCCTGTCAAAACGACGCGCTTGCCAGGGTCGATGTAGGCGACTCGCATATGCTCGATCCCGCCACCGTTCGGCAGCCGCTCGCAGAAGCAGCCGCCCGGGCTGAGCGCGAGGCTCATGTTCGTCGAATCGCCGCTGTAGGTATGGTCCTTGTTCCACCAGGTCGCGACCTGCCCAAACCCCGCATAGGCCTTATCGGTCGGAACGACCATCTGGACGCTGTGTCGGACGTGGAATCCGTTGGGCCCGGCGCTGACGACCTCCGCGGTCGCGGGCGAAGCGAGCATCGAAAGAACAATCAACGGAAACTTGCGCATCGCCGCCTCCCCCCTGTTGATTGAACGTTCAACTAAACTGGCTAGCGGCTGTTGTCCAGTATCGCGTCTATCTCTTCGGCGACGTCGTCGGGCGTGCCCATTCCGTCGACGCGACGGACCAGGCCGCGCTCCTCGTAATAGGGCAGGATCGGTGCGGTCTTCGCACGATATTCGGCGAGGCGGGTACGCACCGTCTCCTCATTGTCGTCGGGACGGCGGACGAATTCTGTCGAGCCGCAAACGTCGCAGATCGTGTCGACCTGCGGCCGCTTGAACGTGTCGTGATAGCCAGCGCCGCATCGGGCGCAGGTGAAGCGGCCGGTGATGCGCTCGACCAACGCATCCTCGTCGACGCACAGCTCGATGACATGGTCGAGAGCGCGGCCGCGCTCGGCGAGCAGAAGGTCGAGCGCCTCGGCCTGGGCGCGCGTGCGCGGATAGCCGTCGAAGATCGCGCCCGCTTCGCCTGCGTCGTCGAGCCGCTCGCCGATGAGCGCGCTGACGATCGCGTCGCTGACCAGCTCGCCCGCTTCCATCACGGCCTTGGCCTGGATTCCAATGGGAGAGCCGCTCTTCACCGCCGCGCGGAGCATGTCGCCCGTCGAAAGCTGGATCATGCCGCGCTCGGCCTGGAGCCGCTGCGCCTGCGTTCCCTTACCCGCACCCGGAGGCCCAAGAAGAATGATGTTCAGCATCGCGGCGCTCCCCTTTCGCCGTGGCTCAGCGCTTGCGGCTGGTCTTGAGCTTCGCCTTCTTGATAAGGTCGCCGTACTGGTGGGCGATCAAATGGCTCTGGATCTGCGCGACCGTGTCCATCGTCACGTTGACGACGATGAGCAGGCTGGTTCCCCCCAGGTAGAAGGGCACGCCCGCCTGGCTGAACAGGATCTCCGGAATGAGGCAGATCAGCACCAGATAGGCGGCGCCGATCACCGTCACCCGGCTGATCAGGTGGTCGAAATAGAGTTCAGTGGCCTTGCCCGGACGGATGCCGGGGATGAAGCCGCCGTGGCGCTTCAGATTCTCCGCCGTTTCCTCGCTGTTGAACTGCACGGCCGAGTAGAAGAAGCAGAAGAAGGCGATGCCCGCTCCGTAGAGCAGCAGATAGGCCGGCGAGCCGTGCTGCAGGAAGGTGCTAATCGTGATCAGCCAGTCGCCCGAATCCGGATTGCTCTGCGCGCCGGCCATCTGCAGCACCGTCAGCGGCATCAGCAGCAGCGACGAGGCGAAGATCGGAGGGATCACGCCGGCGATGTTGATCTTGATCGGCAGGTGGCTGCGCTCGGCCTGCATCATGCCCCGAGCGGTCTGTCGCTTGGGATATTGGATCGGGACCCGACGCTGCGCCCGCTCGACGAAGCAGATGAAAAGGACAAGGCCGACCGCCAGAGCGACGATGGTTGCCACGAGCAGCGGGTTCATGGTGCCGCTGCGGCCGCCTTCGAACAGCTGCGCCAACGCCTGCGGAAGAGTGGCGACGATCCCGGCCATGATAATCAGCGAGACGCCGTTGCCGATGCCGCGGCTGGTGATCTGCTCACCGATCCACATCAGGAAGAGCGTTCCGCCGACGAGGCTGATCGTCGCCGCGACGCGGAACATCATGCCCGGCTCGACGACGGCGCTGATCCCCTGGGCGGCGCCCAACGTCTCGAGGCCGACGGCGATCCAATAGCCCTGAACCGTGGTCAGGAGAACGGTGAGGTAGCGCGTGTACTGGTTGAGCTTCTTGCGTCCGGTCTCGCCTTCCTTCTTCAGCGCCTGCCACGGCTGGTAAAGCGTGGCGCCGAGCTGAACGACGATGGACGCGGTGATGTAGGGCATCACGCCGAGCGCGATGATGCTCATGCGCTCGAGGCTTCCGCCCGAGAAGGTGTTGAAGAAGTCGAGGACGCCGCCGCGCTGCGTGTTGAACAGCGAAGCCATCGCGCGCGGGTCGATGCCCGGCATTGGAACGAAGGACAGGAAGCGGAACAGGACCAGCGCGCCGAGGGTGAACCAGATGCGCTTCTTGAGCTCGGTAGCCTTGGCGAAACCCGCCAGGCTGATGTTACCGGCCATTTGTTCGGCTACGGACGCCATTGATATTCCCTAAAAACGAACGGCGGCGACAGGCATTGCGCCCCCCGCCGCCGATATAGTGTCATGGGTACGCTTGTCGAAGCCCCCTGCGACGAAAGACCGTCAGGCCTTCGCTGCGCTCTTGGCTGACTTGTCCGCCAAACGTGCCTCGCGGGCCTTGCCCTTCTTGGCGGCGGCGAGCTCAGCCGGGTTCTTGCGCTCGATGATCTCGATCGAACCGCCGGCCTTCTCGACCGCCTCGCGGGCGCCCTTCGAGGCACCGGCGATCTTGAGCGCCAGCTTCGCTTTCAGCTCGCCCTTGCCGAGAAGGCGGACGCCGTCCTTCCCGCCGCGGGCGAGGCCGGCGGCCTTCAGCGCGTCATGGTCGAGCGTGCCCTTCGCGTCGAGCTTGCCGGCGTCGATCGCCTTCTGGATCGCGCCGATGTTCACCTCGGCATAATCCTTGGCGAAGATGTTGTTGAAGCCGCGCTTCGGCAGCCGCATGTGGAGCGGCATCTGGCCGCCTTCGAAGCCGAAGATCGACACGCCCGATCGGCTGGTCTGGCCCTTCTGGCCACGGCCAGCGGTCTTGCCGAGGCCCGAACCGATGCCACGGCCGACGCGGACGCGGCTCTTGCGGGCACCAGGATTGTCGCGGAGTTCGTTGAGTTTCATGTTTGTGGCACTCGCTTTCGCTTTTGTCGCGCATGACCCCGCCGAAGCGGGGCCAATAGGTTGTTAGGCGGCTTCGACGCTCACGAGGTGCGCCACCTTGCGGACCTGGCCGAGGACCTCGGGGGTCTCTTCCACTTCCACGGTGCGGTGCATCTTGTTGAGGCCGAGACCGACGAGCGTCGCCCGCTGCGTCTTGTCGCGGCGGATCGGCGAACCGGTCTGTGTGATCTTGATCTTCGCCATTACTATTACTCCGTGATCGCTTCGGCCTGAGCCTCGGCTTCGGCAGCGCTTGCGCCGCCACGGCCGAGCAGGTCGGCGACCTTTTTGCCGCGGCGCTGGGCAACCGAGCGCGGGCTCGTCTGCTCCTTGAGCGCCTCGAAGGTCGCGCGGATCATGTTGTACGGGTTGGACGTGCCGACCGACTTGGTGACCACGTCGGCAACGCCGAGGCTTTCGAAAATGGCGCGCATCGGCCCGCCGGCGATGATGCCGGTTCCCGCCGGAGCGGCTGGTCTGGCCCTTCTGGCCGCGGCCAGCGGTCTTGCCGAGGCCCGAACCGATGCCACGGCCGACACGGACGCGGCTCTTGCGGGCACCAGGATTGTCGCGGAGTTCGTTGAGTTTCATGTTTGTGGCACTCGCTTTCGCTTTTGTCGCGCATGACCCCACCGAAGCGAGGCCAAATGGTTGTTAGGCGGCTTCGACGCTCACGAGGTGCGCCACCTTGCGGACCTGTCCGAGGACCTCGGGGGTCTCTTCCACTTCCACGGTGCGGTGCATCTTGTTGAGGCCGAGACCGACGAGGGTCGCCCGCTGCGTCTTGTCGCGGCGGATCGGCGAACCGGTCTGGGTGATCTTGATCTTCGCCATCACTTTTACTCCGTGATCGCTTCGGCCTGAGCCTCGGCTTCGGCAGCGCTTGCGCCGCCACGGCCGAGCAGGTCGGCGACCTTTTTGCCGCGGCGCTGGGCAACCGAGCGCG
>DASUVP010000204.1:0-3827 GCA_036378895.1 Sphingomicrobium sp. | reverse complement strand
TATCTCGTCGCCACCGACGCCATCGGCATGGGCCTCAATATGGACGTCGCGCACGTCGCCTTCGCCGGCCTGGAGAAGTTCGACGGCCGCCGCGACCGCCGCCTGACCATCGCCGAAATGGCGCAGATCGCCGGCCGCGCCGGCCGCCACCAGCGCGACGGAAGCTTCGGAACGCTTGGCCTCGGCGGTAATGAAGGCGCGACGTTCAGCGACGAGGAAATCAATGCGATCGAGGAGCATCGCTTCCGGCCGCTCGACTTCGCATACTGGCGCAACCCCGACCTCGATTTCACCGACGTCCGGACCTTGATCGCAAGCCTAGAGCGGCGCAGCGACGATCCCCTGCTTCGGCCCGCGCCGGAGGCGATCGACCTGTCGGTGCTCAAGCTTATCGCCGAGGATCCGGCGATCGCCGCTAAGCGCGGCGGGATCGCGCGGCGGCTGTGGGCCGTGTGCGGGCTTCCCGACTTCCGCAAGGTCGGGCCGATGCACCACGCGCGCATGGTCCGCCGGCTGTTCTCTTATGTCGGCGAGGGCGGGCACATCCCGTACGAATGGTTCGCCGCCGAAGTGTCGCGGCTCGACAACATCAACGGCGACATCGAGGCGCTCGCGGACCGGCTCGCGGGTATCCGCAGCTGGGCCTATATCGCGCACCGCGCTGACTGGATGGCCGATCCGACCAAATGGGCCGAGCGGACCCGCGAGGTCGAAGCGCGCCTGTCCGACGCGCTTCACGAGCGGCTCACCCAGCGCTTCGTCGACCGCCGCACCGCCGTCCTTGTCCGCGACATCGGCGCTCGCGGGTCCGATGCTTTACCGGTCACCGTTGCCGCGGACGGTGAGGTCAGCGTGGGGCCCGAGCCGATCGGCCACCTCGCCGGCTTCGACTTCCGCGTCGACCCGTCGGCGCGCCTAGCCGACAAGCGCCTGCTTCTCGCGGCGGCGGAGCGACGCCTGGGGGACGAGCTCGACCGCCGGGCCAAATCGCTGTGCGAGGCCCCGGACCAAGTTTTCGACCTCATCATCGAAGAGGATGGGCGCGCCGCCGTCGGCTGGCACGGCAACGTGCTCGCCCGGCTTGCCCCGGGCCGCTCGCTGCTCGAGCCTGCGCTTCGCACGAGCCGTGCCCTCGACCAGCTCTCGGCGGCTCGGCGGGCGGAGCTTCGCGCCCGTCTCGAATCCTGGCTCGACGCCCAGGTCGACAAGAATCTGCGCGCGCTGAAGAAGCTGGCGACCGCTGCCACCGACCGCGCAAGCTCGCCCGGCGTCCGGGCGGTCGCGGCGATGCTCGCCGACTCCGGTGGAGTTCTGCCCCGACGGACATTGGTCACGTCCATCGCCGCACTTGAGCAGACCGATCGCCAGACCCTGCACAGGCTCGGCGTCCGCCTCGGTCCCCTCGACGTCTTCCATCCGGCCTTGCTCAAGCCGGCAGCCCAGCAGTGGCGCGCGATCCTCCAGTCGGTCCGAAGCAACCGCCCGGTGCCGGCGCTTCCCGCTGCCGGCGCGGCGACGATCGACTCCGGCGCCGATGCCGCGGGCGCAGCGCTGGCCTATCGCCGTTTCGACCGGCAATGGCTCCGCATCGACCTCGCCGACCGTCTCGCCAGTCACGCGCACAAGGTCCGCTCGGCGGGCGGCGATGAGCCGGTCGACGTCGCATTAGCGACCTCCGTCGGGCTCGACGAGGCTTCGATCGCCAAGCTGATGGACGAGGTTGGCTTCACCAGAGCCGGCGAAGCCTGGCGCTGGCGCGGGCGCCGGCCGCCGCGGCAAGAGCGGCGCGGCGGCGGCTCGCACGCCTTTGCGGAGCTCGCCAAGCTCAAGCGCTGATCATGCGGCTCGACCTCTATCTTCACCGCATCCGCTTGGTGAAAAGCCGCACGCTCGCGCAGTCGCTGATCGAAACGGGCTACGTCCGCGTCGACGGCAGGCGCATCGAAAAGACCAGCGAGCAGGTTCAGGAAGGCAGCGTCATTGCCCTGCCGCTGCATGGCCGGGTCCGCGTGCTCAAGGTGCTCGACCTGCCGCCTCGGCGCGGCCCGGCGCGTGAGGCGCAGCTCTGCTATGAAGAGCTGCCCGATTGACGGGAATCACGCTCGCTCCTAGCGATTGGGGAAAGAGGGAGACCGACCTGCCATGACCTACGTCGTCACCGACGCGTGCATCCGCTGCAAATATATGGATTGCGTCGAGGTCTGTCCGGTGGACTGCTTCTACGAAGGCGAGAACATGCTCGTCATCAATCCGAACGAGTGCATCGACTGCGGTGTGTGCGAGCCCGAATGCCCGGCCGAGGCGATCCTCCCGGACACAGAGAGCGGGCTCGAAAAATGGCTCGAAGTCAATTCGACCTATTCCGCCGAATGGCCGAACATTACGCGCAAGAAGGACAGCCCCGCCGACGCCGACGAGCACAAGGGCGAAGAGGGCAAGTTCGACAAATATTTCAGTACGGAGCCCGGGGCGGGCGACTGAAGCTAGCGCTTTACGGTGAAGGTGTAGCTTAGCCCGATCCCGCCCGACAGCTGGTTGCGGGAGCCGAGGTCCCGGATGATCGGTGATTTGGCGGCGTCGCCGACGAGCCGCTCATAGCGTGCGAAGCCGAACAAGCCGAAACGCGGGTTGAACTGGTACGCCAGGCCGCTCGCCGCGGCTACGGCGTAGATGCCGCCATCCGGCCTGTAGGCCGGTAGGCCGGAGGCGAGGGCAGCGGCACTATCGACCCCGAAGTAAGCGCGCTGGAAGCGACCATCGGAAGCGAGGACGCGAGGGCCTATCGAGAAGACGTAGCGGTCGCCGTCGCGCCAGACATGATCCAGGGCGATTGATCCGACGAGGCCCTCATGGCCGTTGACGCCCTTGCGCAGGTCGCCCCGCAGTCGGATCGAATCGCTCGCCCAATATTCCGCGAATCCGCCAAGCTCGATGGTCGTGGACACTTTCCCCACGGGCGCGCCAACGTCGGACTCCTTGCGCTTCCACTGGATATTGCCCGCCGGCCCGGCGGCAAACCGGCCGCTGGATATGAGCTTGATACCGAAGCTGTCGTCCGGTGCCTCGAACGGGAACATATTGTCCCCTCGGGCGAAATCGAGATCCCAAAGCGGCCCGACTTCATGATCGTCGGAACCGATGAATTCGGGCCTGAGCTGCGCACCCAGCCCGACCCGCACGCGAAGGTCGTCAGAGTCCTGAGCTGCTGCGGGAGCTGAGATGAAGATAAGGGCGGCACCCGCCAGCATTAGAGTTTTCATGAGCGTCGAAACCTCCAGGCGTTCACTTTGGTTGACGTACCGTATCAGTCGCTTTTCTTACAGCCTTCCCTGCCGGCTCAATTCCTGCACGATCAGGTCAGCCGCCTCTTCGGCACTCAGCTTCGTTGTGTCGATGACGATCTCGGCATCGTTGGGCGCCTCGTAGGGGCTGTCGATGCCGGTGAAGTTCAGGATCTCGCCGGCGCGGGCCTTGGCGTAGAGGCCCTTGGGGTCGCGGCTCTCGGCTTCGGCCAAAGGCGTGTCGACGAACACCTCGATGAACTCCCCTTCAGGGAGCATCTTGCGCACCGTCTCGCGCTCAGCGCGGAACGGCGAGATGAAGGCGGTCAGCACGATCAGCCCGGCATCGGCCATCAGCCGCGCGACCTCGCCGACGCGACGGATGTTCTCGATGCGGTCGGCCTCGGTGAAGCCGAGGTCGCGGTTGAGCCCGTGCCGGACGTTGTCGCCATCGAGCAGGAACGTATGGCGGCCGCGCGCCGCAAGCTGCTTCTCGACGAGGTTGGCGATGGTCGACTTGCCGGAGCCCGACAGGCCGGTGAACCA
>DASUVP010000203.1:0-14812 GCA_036378895.1 Sphingomicrobium sp. | reverse complement strand
ATCGCTTTTGCGTTCACGGTATTCGCGATCTGCCGCGAAGAACCGGACAGAGCATCCGCGATCGTTGGCTCGAGCTTGGTCTCGGTGAAATGCACTCGCGAGGAATAGACCGGGTCGCGCTCCACGCTGTTTGCGATACGGTCCATCATCGCGACGGCCTCGGTCGGATACTTGCCGGCGGCGCTTTCCGCCGAAAGCATGACCGCGTCCGCGCCGTCGTAAATGGCGGTGGCGACGTCGCTCACTTCGGCCCGCGTGGGCGTCGGCGAGGTGATCATCGATTCCAGCATCTGCGTGGCGACGACCACCGGCTTGCCGAACTGGCGCGCGGTTGCGACGATGCGGTTCTGGAGCGGCGGCACGTCCTCGGGCGGAAGCTCGACGCCCAAGTCACCGCGCGCGACCATCACCCCGTCCGCAAGCGCGATGATATCGGTCAGCCGGTCGATCGCCGCCGGCTTCTCGATCTTGGCCATCAGCGCGGCCTTGTCGCCGATCAGCGCCCGCGCCTCGGCGACATCCTCGGGCCGCTGGACGAAGGACAAAGCGATCCAGTCGGCGCCCTGGTCCAAGGCGAATTGAAGGTCCGACTTGTCCTTCTCGGTCAGCGCCGGGATCGGAACGACCACGTCGGGGACGTTGACGCCCTTGTTGTTGGACACGGTCCCGCCGACCTGGACTTCGGCGGTGATGCTCGCGTCGGCGGTCTCGAGCACCTTCAGCCGCACCTTGCCGTCGTCGATCAGCAGCCGATCGCCGGGGCCGATCGCGGCAAAGAGTTCAGGATGGGGAAGCTCGAGCCGCTTGGCATCGCCGAGCGCATTCACTTGGTCGAGAATGACCTTTTGACCCTTTTCGAGTAGCGCCGAGCCCCCCTCGAAGCTGCCCACGCGAAGCTTCGGCCCCTGAAGATCGAAGACGATCGTCGTCGGCCGCCTCAACTCCTTCTCGAGCGCCCGGATCGCCTCGACGAGCTTGGCCTTCGACTTCTGGTCGCCGTGGCTCATGTTGATCCGGAAGGCGTCGGCGCCGCACTGCATCAGTTTGCGGATCATTTCCGGCTTGCTGGACGCGGGCCCGAGCGTCGCCAGAATCTTCACCTTGCGCGATCGCGGTTTCAGCGGCTCGGTCATTTTCTCTCCGTCGTCCGCGTGTCGCCATAGAGCGTTGCAGCATCGGTTCAACCGGCTTGAGCGCTTGGCTGGGCTCGCTTACAGCCGCTCCGAATCCTTGAACGGAGGCAAGTGACAGATGGCGGAAGGTACCGTCGCGGCCGATCAGCTGCGGCTATTCATCGAGCGAATTGAACGGCTTGAGGAAGAGAAGAAGGGCATCGCGGACGACGTGAGGGACGTCTACGCCGAGGCAAAGGCCAATGGATACGACCCCAAGATCATGCGCATGATCGTCCGTCTCCGCAAAATGGAGACGCACACACGCCAGGAGCAGGATGCGGTGCTCGAAACCTATCGCGCCGCGCTCGGTCTCGCGTAAGGAAAAGCCATGGCGGGCCATTCCAAATTCAAGAACATCATGCATCGCAAGGGCGCGCAGGACAAAAAGCGCTCGGCGATGTTCTCGAAGCTCAGCCGCGAAATCACCGTCGCGGCGAAGATGGGCCTGCCCGATCCGGACATGAACGCCCGCCTGCGCGCCGCGGTGCTTGCCGCCAAGGCGCAATCGATGCCTAAGGACAATATTCAGCGGTCGATCGACAAGGCCAGCGCGAGCGACGCCGAGAATTACGAGGAAATCCGCTACGAGGGTTTCGGCCCCGGCGGCGTTGCGATCATCGTCGAGGCGCTTTCCGACAACCGCAACCGGACGGCGACCAACGTCCGCACGGCCTTTTCCAAAAATGGAGGTAACCTCGGTGCGTCCGGCTCGGTGAGCCACGGCTTCGAGCGGATGGGTCTTATCGAATATGGCGCCTCAGCCGGAGATGCGGACAAGGTTCTCGAAGCGGCAATCGAGGCCGGTGCCGACGACGTGCAGTCCGACGAGGAGGGGCACGAAATCTGGACCTCCGTGGATTCTCTGCACGAAGTCGCGAAGGCGCTCGAAGCGGCGCTCGGCGAAGCGGAATCGGTCAAGCTCGGCTGGAAGCCCGGCATGGAAGTCGAGGTCCGCGGGGACGACGCCGGAACGCTGATGAAGCTCATCGACGCGCTCGAAGAGGACGACGACGTCCAGACCGTCTGGGGCAATTACAACGTGCCCGACGAGGAGCTGGAGAAGCTTGCCTAGGCTGCTTGGATTGGACCCCGGCCTCGGAACGACCGGCTGGGGCATCATCCAGGCAGACGACAATCGCCTTTCCCACATCGCCAACGGCCAGTTGAAGACGGACTCGGGCGCGCCGTTGCCCGAACGGCTGGCCGACCTTGCGCGCCAGCTGGAAGCCTTGATCGCCGAGCACGCGCCTGAGGTAGCGGCGGTCGAGGAGGTGTTCGTCAACAAGAACCCGCAATCGACGCTCAAGCTCGGGCAGGCCCGCGGTGTCGTTCTGATGTGCGCGGCGCGAGCCGGGATCGGAGTGGGCGAATATGCGCCTCGCCTCGTCAAGAAAGCGGTGGTCGGCACCGGCGGGGCGGAGAAGGCGCAGGTGCACGCAATGGTCTCGCGACTCCTTCCGGGCGCGAAAATCGCCGGCCCCGACGCCGCCGACGCGCTCGCGGTTGCAATCACCCACGCACATCACTTGGCGAGCGCACGCCGCATCGCTTAAGCCTAGCGAACATGATCGCCCGCCTTTCCGGAATCCTCGCCGAGACCAGCGCCGACACGGCGATCATCGACGTCGGCGGAGTCGGCTATCTCGTCCATGCCAGCAGCCGCACTATCGACGCGATTGGTCCGGTCGGTGGGGAGGTGCTGATCCTCACCGAACTTCAGGTCCGCGAGGACGCGTGGACGCTGTTCGGCTTCGGCTCGGCGGTCGAGCGTGATTCTTTCCGCGCCCTGACGAGTGTCCAAGGCGTCGGCGGGCGTCTGGCGCTCGCAATCCTCTCCGTCCTCTCGCCCGACGAGCTCGCCCGCGCCGTCAGCCAGGGCGACAAGGCGATGATCGGCCGCGCGAATGGCGTCGGGCCCAAGCTCGCCGCCCGCATCGCCAACGAGCTCCAAGGCAAGCTCGGCGTCGCGGGCCTCGGAGCCTCGCTTGCACCAGCGCCGCGGGCCGGAGCGGCGGCGGATGCCCTATCTGCCCTCGCAAACCTGGGCTTCAAGCCCGCCGAAGCCAGCGCCGCGGTCAACGCGGCCCAGGACGAGCTCGGGCCGGAAGCGGGTCTCGACGCCCTGGTGCGCCTGGCCCTCCGCAAAGCGGCGAAGTGAAACGCCTTTTCCTACTAGCCGCACCTTCCCTTCTGCTCAGCGCCTGCGCGATCACCACCAGCCATTCGGCGATCGACACCTGCCTCGAGACGGGCCAGGCCTGGAATTATCGTGCGAGCCGGTGCGAGCAGGCGCCGCCGGACCCAGTCGACCTCATCCGCGTCGACAAGTCCGCGCATCTCATGTCGGTCTATCGCCAGGGCCGGCTGGTCCGCGAGTTCCGCGTCGCCCTCGGACGCGGCGGCCTTGGCGCCAAGCTGCAGCAGGGCGACGGCCGCGTTCCGGAAGGCACGTACCGCATCACCGCCCACAATCCGAACAGCGCTTTTCACCTCTCCCTGCGCATCGGCTATCCGACGCCCGCCCAGGTCGCCGCGGCCACCAGGCGCGGCGTCAATGCAGGCGGCGACATCATGATCCACGGCCTGCCCAACGGCCGCGAATGGATCGGCAGCAGGCACACCAGGTTCGACTGGACCGAGGGCTGCGTCGCGGTCACGAACCGCGAGATCGAATGGCTCTACAAGGCCGTGAAGGTCGGGACGCCGGTGGAGATCAGTGCGTGATGGAACACACAGCTTCGTGCCGCTGCGGCCAGCTCAGAGCCACCGTAACCGGGCTGCCGGTCCGCGTTTCCGTCTGCCACTGCCTCAACTGCAAGAAGCGCAGCGGCAGCGCGTTCGCCGTGCAGGCTCGCTGGCCGGCCGAGCAGGTCACGATCGAGGGACAGTCGAAGTCGTGGGTGATCGTTGCCGACAGCGGCAACCCGGCCACGTTCCATTTCTGCCCTCAGTGCGGATCCGACGTCTACTACGAGATCAACGGCAAGTTCGACGGGCTGATCGCCATTCCGCTAGGCGTGCTGGACGACCCCCACTTTCTCCAGCCGGGCTTTTCGGTCTGGGAAGAGCGGAAGAACAGCTGGGTCGAAATCCTCGGCGAAGGCGTGGAGCACACGTTCTGAGCCCTCAGCCGCCCCACGCCTCGCGATAAACGCGCATGAAATTGCCGCCCATCAGCTTCTCCAGGCGAGCCTCGCTCCAGCCGCGCTTGCGTAGGTCCTCGGCAAATCTTCGATAGCGATCGACCGAATTATAATCCGCGACCATCGGATAGACGTCCACGCCCTCTCCCGGCGCCGCAATCCCGGCCTTGATCCGTTCGAGCGCCCATTTTCGCAGACGCTCTTTCGCCTCGGCATCGAGAAGCATCGGCAGCGGCCCATTGTCGGTCCCGATCCCCACATGATCCTCGCCCGCGACGTTCGCGACATGTTCGACGTGGTGCAGCAGGTCGTCGCCCTTCGGCTTACTGTCGAGCGTCAGGAAGGGCATGAAATAGACGCCGACCACGCCGCCTTTGTCGGCCACCGCCTTGATCGTCTCGTCGCTGGTGTTGCGGGGATGATCAGTGAGAGCCCGGGAGGCGGTGTGACTGATAACCAGTGGCCGCTTGGCATGCGCCGCCGCTTCCGCCATCGTCCGAGCGCCGCCGTGACTGAGGTCGAGCAGCAATTTCTCCGTCTCGATCCGCTCGATTGTTGCGCGGCCGAGCTTCGACAGCCCCGCATTGGCCGGCTCCAGCGCCCCGTCGCCCGCAAGGTTGCGGTTGTTGTAGGTCAGCTGGACGGTCAGCACCCCGTCCTTCTTCATCTGCGCGAGGCGGTCGAGCTCGGGGCCGACCATCGCCGTGTCCTGCGTGCCGAGGATCACGCCGAGCTTCTTCTCGCGCTTGGCCTTGAGGATATCGGCGGCATTCCGCACCATCAGCAGATAATCGGGATTGGCGTTGAAGATGTTTTTCTTCTCGGCGACGCCCTTCTGATACTCGGCCCACGCATCGGCGACGTTGCCGACGGGCAAGACCGTATCGCGTATGGCGGTCACGCCCGTGGCCAGCGTCTCGGCCCAGCCGCGGTCGCTTATGCGCAGCTGCTCTTCGGGCGTGTAGGGATCGCCGAGGCCGCCGAGCCCGTCGATGATGATCGCGCGGTCGTACCAGCCGGTCGCGGGCCGTCGCTGCGCCAGAGCGGGCCCGGCCAACAGGGCAGCAGCCCCCGTCGCAATTACAGTTCGCCGATCGACCTGCATAAAGCCCCCCGCAAGTTCACCTTCCGGGAGCAACAGTAAGCGCCTTGTCGCAGCGGCGTCCATCTGCGAATCAACCTGCAGCGATGGCCACTGACCCCGCCCGAATCACGACGCCCGAGCGCACCAGCGAAGACGCCGACGCGGCGCTTCGGCCGAAAAGCCTCGACGAATTCGTCGGGCAGCAGGCGGCGCGCGAGAACCTCCGCATCTTCGTCAATGCGGCGAAAAGTCGGGGCGAGGCGCTCGATCATGTGCTCTTCCACGGCCCTCCCGGCCTCGGCAAGACGACGCTCGCGGGAATCCTCGCGCGGGAGATGGGCGTCGGTTTCCGCGCCACGTCCGGGCCGGTGATCGCCAAGTCCGGCGATCTCGCCGCCCTGCTGACCAACCTCGAGGACGGCGACGTCCTTTTCATCGACGAGATCCACCGCCTCAATCCCGCGGTCGAGGAAGTGCTCTATCCCGCGATGGAGGACCGCGCGCTCGACCTGATGATTGGTGAGGGCCCCTCGGCGCGCTCGGTCCGGATCGACTTGCCGCGTTTCACCTTGATCGGAGCGACGACCCGGCAGGGACTGCTGACGACCCCGCTGCGCGACCGCTTCGGAATTCCGGTCCGGCTCAATTTCTACACGGTCGAGGAACTGGAGCAGGTCATCCGCCGTGCGGCCCGGCTCCTCGCCGTCGGCATCACCGAAGACGGGTCGCGCGAGGTCGCGCGCCGCTCACGCGGGACACCGCGCATCGCCGGTCGCCTGCTCCGCCGCGTCCGCGACTTCGCCCATGCGGTTGGCGCAGACTCGATCGACGCGGGCGTGGCAGACAAGGCGCTGTCTCGGCTGGAGATCGACGCGCTCGGGCTCGACGCGATGGACAGGCGCTATCTGACCATGATCGCCGATCTGTACGGCGGCGGACCGGTCGGCGTGGAGACTCTCGCCGCAGGCCTCAGCGAGCCGCGCGACACGATCGAGGACGTAATCGAGCCCTATCTCATTCAGCTGGGCCTCATCGCCCGCACGGCACGAGGGCGCTGCCTCAACGGCCGCGGCTATACGCACCTCGGCCTGAACCCACCCGCCGGCGCCCAGGCCGGCCTGTTCGACCCCGGAGCTGCCCCCAAGTGATCCTCAGAACATTGTCGATCGCCGCCGCCATTGCAGCGACGGCTCCCGCGTCCGCGCAGCCCGCGGCTCCGGCCGCCGTGGACTATTCGAAAGCAACCAACTGGCTGTGCCTGCCTGGACGGTCCGACATCTGCTCGACCCCGCTCGGAACCACGGCACTCAACCCCAACGGATACGGCTCGGTGGGGCAGAGCATCGTCGCGAAGAACGCCCCGCTCGACTGCTTCTACGTCTACCCCACCGTCTCGAGGGATTCTGGGATGAACAGCGACCTTGCGGTTGACGCCAGCGAGCGTGGCGCGGTGCAGGTACAATTCGCGCGCTTCGCGAGCGTGTGCCGCACTTTCGCGCCGGTCTATCGCCAGATGACGATCGGAGCGGTCGCTGCGGCAGCGGCTGGGTCCGACGTCACGCGCCCGGCGATGCTCGCCTACGCCGATGTTGCCAATGCCTGGCGGACCTATCTCGCCCAGCACAACCGCGGCCGTCCATTCGTGCTCATCGGCCACAGCCAGGGCTCGCTCATGCTTCAGGAGCTGATCAAGCACGAGATCGAGGGCAAGCCGATCGCCCGCAAGATGCGCCGCGCGATCCTCCCCGGCTACAACCTGTACGTTCCGCAAGGCCGGCGCGTCGGCGGCACCCTGAAATCGACGCCGATCTGCGCCTCGCCCGGCGAGACTGGCTGCGTCATGACCTGGGTCAGCTTCCGGGAAAAGAACGCTCCGCCGGTCGGCGCAATCTTCGGGATCGCGCCGCAGCCGGGAATGACGGTCGCCTGCACCAACCCCGCGCGGCCGGGTTCCGCGGCCTGGGAACGGTTCGACAGCTATTGGAACGCGCGCTGGGGGCTTCCCGTGCCCGGTGGGCCGATCCAATGGTCGACCGAAGGTGCCGCGCCGACCCAGTTCGTCAGGACGGAAGGCCTCGTCTCCGGCCGCTGCGTCAGCGACAGCCAGCGCGGCTATTTGTCCGTCCGTATCCACGCCGATCCCAAGGACAGACGGACCGACCGCGTCTATGGCGAGGTCGGCCTGCTCGGAATGTTCGTGCCCGGCTGGGGAATGCATTTGGCCGACGTGGCCGAGGCGCAGGGCGACCTGATCCGTCAGCTCGAGGAGCTCGGCCGAAAGAAGTGAGCGACTTCGACACACCCTATCGCGGCGGTTTCGTCGGACCGGAGCACCGCTTCGCCCTGACGGTCTACTTCGAGGATACCGATACGGCGGGCGTCGTTTACTACGCCAATTATCTGAAGTTCATGGAGCGGGCGCGGTCCGACATGATCCGCGCCGTCGGCGTCGATCAAAGCGCCGCGCTTCGCGCCGACGGGAGCGCCTATTTCGTGACCCACGTGAATATCCGCTATCGGGCGCCCGCACGGCTCGGCGAGGACCTCGTCGTGGTCAGCACGGTCGAGGCGGTCCGCGCGGCTTCCGTGGACATTCATCAGCGGGTCATGCGCGGGCAAGAAATATTGAGTGACGCGAGGGTGACAGCCGCCTTCCTGGACCGTGACGGCCGGCCGCAGCGCCAGCCCAGGGACTGGGTCGAGCGGTTCAAGACAATCATGTCCGGGAAGTGATGCGTTTTTCTTTTTCCACGACTCTGCTCTTCGCCTCGGCCTTGGCCGCCGGGACGTCCGCGCACGCCCAGTCGCAACTGGTGATCGCGGTCCCGCAATTCCCGACGCCGAAGAATGCCGAAACCGAAGGCGGCGAGACGGGCGTCATCGGCATCCAGATCGCCCAGCAGATCGTCGCCGACCTCCGTAATACGAGCTCGATCTATCCAAAAGGGCCCGACGGCCTGCGCCGCTACACGCCGACCGAAGCGGGCGCGCCGCTCTATCCCAATTGGGCGAATATCGGCGCGGGCGCTCTGGTCACCGGCTACGTCCAGGCTCGCGACGACGGGCGGATCAACGTCGTCTGCTACCTCTACGACCTGAAGCAAAGGCGCGAGATGACCCGCAAGGGCTTCGCCGTCGATCCGAAGGAGTGGCGGCGCGCGGCCCACCGTTGCGCGGGCGCCTTCTTCACCGCAGTCACCAAGCGGCCCGGCCATTTCGACAGCCGCATCGCCTATGTCGCCGCGACCGGGTCGCGCACCCAGCCGGTGAAGCGCATCGCTATCATGAACTGGGATGGGACCGATCACAGCTACCTGACTCAGGGTGAGGTGACGGTCACCAGCCCGCGGCTTTCCCCGGACGGTCAGCGCATCGCCTACATGAGCTTTGCCGGCGGAATGCCGCACGTGCGGATCATGGACGTCGACGGAAGCAACGACCGGCCGCTGGTCCAGGCGCAGTCGATGAGCTTCTCGCCGCGCTTTTCACCCGACGGCCGATCGATCGCCTTTTCCATGGCGGTCGACGGCAATACCGACATCTATGTCGTCGATGCGGAAGGCGGATTCCCGCGGCGGCTGACGACCACTCCCGGCGTAGACACGTCGCCAAGCTTCTCGCCCGATGGGTCGAAGATCGTCTTCGAAAGCGACCGTGGCGGGACCCAGCAGATCTACGTCATGGACGCCAATGGCTCCGGCCAGCGGCGGATCAGCTTCGGCGGCGGGGCCAATTCCTCTCCGGCCTGGAGCCCCGACGGCGAATGGATCGCCTTCTCGCGCTGGACCGGGTCGGGTGCCGGAATCGGCGTGATGAGCCCTGCCGGAAGCAACGAGAAGATGCTGACCAACGGCTGGCAGGACGAAGCGCCGAGTTGGGCTCCGGACAGCGAATGGCTGGTTTTCCAGCGCACCCAGCAGACCACGGGCGTCGCCTCGCTCGCCACCGTCACGGTCGGCGGTGGAGAGGCCAAGGCGCTGGCCACTCCGCAGCCAGGCGCGGACCCCAACTGGTCGGGAGCAGCGCAATGATCCGGGCGATGATCATTCTGGCGGGCATTCTGGGAAGCGCCGCGATCGCGCAGGATTACCAGCCTTATCCCTATCCGCCGCCGCCCGGACCGGGTTATCCGCAGCCGGCTTATCCCGGGATGCAGGGTCCGGTGCTCGCAATTCCGGTGTTGGAGGCGGACCTTCGGGCCAAGGCCGGGTCGGACACGGTTCGCTTCGGGCGCGATTCCTACGTCCTCACACCGCAGGCGCAGGCGACCCTAACGGCGCAGGCGCAGTGGCTGATCCAGCATCCGTTTGTGAACGCGAGCATCGAGGGCCATGCCGACAGCCGGCAGACCCGGGATTATGCGCTCGCGCTCGGTGAAAGGCGCGCCGCAGCGGTCCGCAATTATCTGATTGCTTCAGGCGTTCCGCCCCAGCAGCTGCAGATCTTCAGTTGGGGCCGGGAGCGGCCGACGACCGCAATGGCCCATGACGCGACCTGGCTTCAGAACAGCCGTGTCCTGACCGTGCTCAAGCAGCCGCAGCAGCAGCAGCAATATTATCCGCAGCCGCTGCCGCAGCCGCCCGTGAATTAGGACTTAGGCGGCGTAACGCTGGTGCGATCCGAGCCACGAGCGCGCCTGGCGCTGGGCTTCGGCAATCTCTCGGGCCGTCATCTCGATCGCGATCTCGGCGCGGCACTGCTGCCCGCGAGTGCAACCCGACAGAGCGGCGAGGTTGAACCATTTATGCGCTTCGACGAGATCGACCGGAATGCCCCCGCGACCGGTCGAATAAACTACGCCAAGCTCGAACAAGGCGTCGACATTGCCGCGCTCGGCGTCCGCGAGGCGGCTGCGGATAAGGAACTCCGCGCTTTTCTGGCTGATTGCACCCACTTGAACTCTCCCCCTGGTACGGGAGGAGCTTCGGACGCGGATGGAAAATAAATAGTTAACGGCGTCGTGGCGTCAGAGTCACAGGTCGACGGCGATATTGTCGATGAGGCGGGTGGCCCCGATCACTGCCGCAGCGATCAGCCGCATCGGCCCTTCCGGCCGGTCGAGCGGCTCGAGCGTCAGTGCGTTGACCAGTGCGACATAGTCGATCCGGGAAAAACCGGCGGCCTTCAGCCGCTCCTTCGCGTCGGCCAGCGCCTTTCCAACTGGCGCCCCCGATCGAATCTGCTCTGCGGCATCGTTCAACGCCCGGGGCAGCTCGACTGCCCGTCTGCGCTCGTCGGCAACGAGGTAGACGTTGCGCGACGAGAGAGCGAGACCGTTCTCGTCGCGGACCGTCTCCACGCCGAGTACTTCGACGCCGAGTTCGAGATCCTGTGCCATCCGCCGGATGACGGCGAGCTGCTGGAAATCCTTTTCGCCGAACAGAGCGATGTCGGGCCGGACCGCGCAAAGCAGCTTGGCGACGACCGTGGCAACTCCGTCGAAATGACCCGGCCGAGCCTCGCCTTCCCAGCGATCACTCAGGCCCTTCACGCTCACCGTCGTCGCGAAGCCAGGCGGGTACATGTCCGCCGCGGCCGGCAGCCAGAGCAGGTCGCAGCCCGCCTCGGCGAGCATCGCGGCGTCCTTCTCCTCCTGCCGCGGGTAGCGGCCGAGGTCCTCGTTCGCGCCGAACTGGAGCGGATTCACAAAGATGGTCGCGACGACGCGATCCGTTTTGCGCCGCGCTTCCTCGATCAAGGACAGATGACCGGAGTGGAGCGCGCCCATGGTCGGCACCAGCGCGAGGCTTTTTCCGCCTGCACGCAAGGCGATAAGAGCTGCAGCGAGCTGCCGGGCCTCACGGATTGATTGCAAGGATTCAAGCCCTTCGGTAAACCATTAACCGGGGCGCGGTTCTTGGAGCCGCGTGGGAAAAGTGCAAGGGGGGTGGGGATCATGACCCAGCCGCATTTCATCGTCTACGCCAACGAGAAGGGCGGGACCGGAAAATCGACGACTGCAGTGCACACGGCCATTGCGCTCGCCGCGACCGGCCACAGCGTCGCTGCGCTCGACCTCGACAGCCGCCAGCGCACGATGACCCGCTATCTCGAGAACCGCGACGCAACGATGCGGCGCCTCAACGCGCAGCTCCCGCAGGCGCGCTACAAGGTTCTCGAGGACCAGACGGTCGAGGCGCTGGACGCTGCCCTGCGCGAACTCGGCGAAAGCTCCGATGTCATCGTCATCGACACGCCCGGCCGCGACGACCCGATCGCCCGTGCGGCGATCCTCAAGGCAGACACGTTGGTGACGCCGATGAACGACAGCTTCGTCGATCTCGACCTGATCGGCCAGGTCCACCCGGAGAATTACAAGATCACCCGGCCGAGCTTCTATGCCGAGCTCATCTGGAACAGCCGCACGCAGCGCGCGAAAAATACGGGCAAGAGCGTCGACTGGGTCGTCCTCAGGAACCGCCTGCAGCACATCGAAAGCCACAACCTCCGCCGCGTCGGCGCAGCGCTCGACGAGCTTGCGCGCCGCGTCGGCTTCCGGGTCATCCCGGGCCTCGGCGAGCGCGTAATCTACCGCGAGCTCTTCCCCAAGGGCCTCACCCTGCTCGACATCAAGCAGATCGGCGAAGTCGGCCTCGGCCACATTACGGCCCGGCAGGAGCTTCGCGAGATGATCGCCGGGCTGGGGATCCCCGAGCCCGGAGTTCAGGAGCCTATCGCCGCAGCCGGTTGAACCGCGCCGCCGATTGGGTCATTGCGGCGCCCGCCGAACCAATCCTGTTTTCTTAGCGAGTTCAATGACCCACAGCTTCGATCGCACCATTCTCCGCGAATATGACATTCGCGGCATCGTCGGAAAAACGCTCAACGAGGCGGACGCCTACGCCCTGGGCCGGACCTTTGCGGCGCTGGCCACGGACGAAGGCGTCAATCGCCTGGCCGTCGGCCGCGATGGACGGACCCATTCGCCGGTGCTGGCTGCCGAACTGATCCGCGGCCTGATCGAAGGCGGAATCAACGTGGATGACATAGGGGTCGGGCCCAGCCCGATGCTCTACTTCGCCGTCTCTACGCTGGCGGTGCAGGGCGGAATCCAGGTCACCGGCAGTCACAATCCGTCCGACTATAACGGCTTCAAGATGCTGCTGAACGGCCGCTCGGTCTTCGGCGAGGAAATCCAGAGGCTCGGTCGCCGCGCCGCCGACGGGGACTGGTCCGAAGGCCTTGGCCATGTCGAGCAGGTCGACATCCTCGACGCCTACGTTGACCGCCTGGTCCGGGGTTTCCAAGGCGGCGAGTTCCGCGTCGGCTGGGACGTCGGCAATGGCGCTGCCGGTCCCGCGCTCGAAAAGCTCATTGCCAAACTTCCCGGCGAGCATCACGCGATCCACACCCGCGTCGACGGCACATTCCCCAATCACCACCCCGACCCCACGGTCGAAGCCAATCTCGCCGACCTGAAGGCGCTCGTTGCCGAGAAGCAACTCGACTTCGGGATCGCATTCGACGGAGACGCGGACCGCATAGGTGCGGTCGACGGCAAGGGCCGCGTGATCTGGGGCGACCAGCTGCTGATGATCCTCGCCGAGCCCGTCCTGAAGGAACAGCCGGGCGCGACGATCATCGCCGACGTGAAGGCCAGCCAGATCCTGTTCGACCATGTCGCGAAGATCGGCGGCACGCCACTGATGTGGAAGACCGGGCACAGCCTCATCAAGTCCAAGATGAAGGAGACCGGAGCGCCGCTCGCCGGCGAGATGAGCGGCCACATCTTCTTCAAGCACCGCTGGTACGGCTTCGACGACGCGCTTTACGCCGCGGTCCGGCTCATCGAAGCGGTCGCCGCTTCGGGCAAGTCGCTGACCGAGATCATGGACGCCATGCCGACATCGAAGGTCACGCCTGAACTGCGCTTCCCTGTCGACGAGAGCCGGAAGTTCGCGGTGATCAACGAGGTGCGCCAGCGACTTTCGAGCAATGGCGCGCGCGTCGATTCGACCGACGGAGCCCGCGTAATGACCGATGATGGGTGGTGGCTGCTACGAGCCTCCAACACTCAGGATGTGCTGGTCGCGCGAGCCGAGGCTCGCGACGACGAAGGCCTTGCACGGCTGATGGCCCAGATCGACGAGCAGCTCGCTTTATCGGGCGTCGAGCGCACGGAGAGCGCCGGCCACTGATCGCGGCCGGTACGTCCTGATGCCGAGAGTGTTCGCTGCGAAGAGGGTTTTGCCCCCTGAGGGCACAGTCAGACGTTGAGCGGTTCGAGACGGCGAATTGGTCTAGCCAGCAGCGGGTAGTTCCGCATAGGCGCAGACAATCCTGTATTCAGGATCGCGATCGAAATAGCCGCGTTCGAAACCCGCGTAGCGCTTATCCATCGGCGGTTTGGGATTCTTCACCGATTCTTCCAGGTTGCGCCGGTGGTCCGAATAAAGCTTCGCGATCTCTTCTTTCGGTAGCTTCCTCGCGCAGCCTACCTTCAGCCGCGTCAGTCCGACGAACGCCGAACGGTCGTCGAGGAGTAGCGCCCTTTCAATTCCCGAGCTGGCTTCGTTGAGATTGCCCAACCGATAATCCGAATAGGCGATACCCTCTTCAATTCGCGCCGCCCACAAGTCGTGCCCACTCACGCCAGGCTCGAGTAGCGATTTCAAAGCCTGATACCTCGACTTCACCTCGTTCCAGTCGCTCGGCGAGGCAGCGGAGGCTCGCACCACTGTCGCCTGGGCGTAGGCGGGCACGAATTGGCCGGATGAACTAGAGACCCATTCATTTACGGCACAAAGCGCGCGCATCGGCGCGGTCAGCAATTCCGGCCTGGCGCAATTCTTCGCCACCTCGCGCGTCGACCTGCCGACCATATCGACCTGATCCTGGTTGGCGATGAGCGCGTCGCTCACAACCAGCAGCTGCGCCTGCCTTTCGGCAAGTTCTCTGTTCGTCCGGTCCAGCTCCTTGCGAGCCTTCGCTAGGTCTTGCGCCTGCGAAAGGAGGACATAAACGCTGATGCAAATGAGAATGAACGACCCGGCAAGCAGAGCATAGGTCAAGCGAGTCGTGCGGGTCATCATTTGCTCCCCTTGAGGGGAGTTACCGCCCCGAGAAACGCCTTGAGCATTTCCGTGTCGATCATCGCGCTCGCCGCGAACAGCACCAAACCCGTCAAGAAGAATGGAACAAAGGCAACCGTCGCTTCGTGGGCGCCCCTTTCCCAGACCAGGATGAGGCAAGTCAGCAATGTCAGGCCGGAAATCAATACGAACAGCGCCGCTGCGGCCATAAGCAGCCTGACACTGGCCCGTGACTGGTCCTGTGGAACTGACTTTGGTTGAAGGGCCACCTCGGCCTCCCCGCCGCGTCGACCGAGCGCCTCGCGTTAGGACACAGAAGCCGCGAATTGGCAAGCGTCAGCGTCGTTCGGCACTTAGTGACGAGACAGTGCGATTCTT
>DASUVP010000202.1:0-3744 GCA_036378895.1 Sphingomicrobium sp. | reverse complement strand
CGACCTGCCCGAGCGGCCGTGCAACGACGCGTGGGACCGGCTGGAGGACAGCCTCGACAGTTTGATCCCGCCGTCGGCCAACCAGCCTTACGACATGCATGAGCTGATCCGGAAGGTCGCCGACGAGGGTGACTTCTTTGAGATCCAGCCGGCCCATGCCGCCAACATCATCGTCGGCTTCTGCCGGATCGAGGGGAAGACGGTCGGAGTGGTCGCCAACCAGCCGATGGTGCTGGCCGGCGTGCTCGACATCAATTCGTCGAAGAAGGCGGGGCGGTTCGTGCGCTTCTGCGACGCGTTCGACATCCCGATCCTGACCTTCGTCGACGTCCCCGGCTTCCTCCCCGGAATCGCGCAGGAGCATGGCGGGATCATCAAGAACGGCGCCAAATTGCTGTTCGCCTACGCCGAGGCGACCGTGCCCAAGATCACCGTCATCACCCGCAAGGCCTATGGCGGCGCCTACGACGTTATGGCCTCCAAGCATTTGCGCGGCGACTTGAACTACGCCTGGCCGACCGCCGAGATCGCGGTGATGGGCGCCAAGGGCGCGGTCGAGATCATCTTCCGCAAGGACATCGGCGACGCCGAGAAGATCGCGACACGCACCCGCGAATATGAAGAGCGCTTCGCCAACCCCTTCGTGGCGGCGAGCAAGGGCTTCATCGACGAAGTGATCATGCCGCACTCGACGCGTCGGCGCGTGGCGCTTGGTCTTCGGAAGCTGCGCAACAAGCAGTTGGAGAACCCGTGGAAGAAGCACGACAACATTCCGCTCTGAAGGACGATTCCTTCACCATCGACGAAATCGGCTTGGCGATCCTCGGCGGGTTAGGCTTCGTCGCTGCAGCGGCTGGTGTAGTGTCCTACTTGATCGTCGGCGGTCGCAGCATGCTGCTGGGACTCCTGGCTTTCACGCTGTCCAGACTTTTGATGCGGTCGTGGCAGCTTGCGCGGCCCCACGCCTTCCCGAGGAACCGCGCGTCCTCCACCATCACGATAGCATTCGCCATCATGTGGCTGTTCTTTTCCCTCCTCTTGAGCTTGCCGCTCTGGGCGAGGTCATGAGCACGTACACCGCGACAATCCGTTGGACGCGCAAGAGGGACGGCGACTTCACCAAGGGACAGTATAGCCGAGCGCACGAATGGGCGTTCGACGGCGGCATCACCGTTCCTGCGTCGGGCAGTCCACACATCGTCCCCGCGCCCTGGTCCGAAGCCGCCGCGGTCGATCCCGAGGAGGCCTTCGTCGCCTCGCTGTCGTCCTGCCATATGCTGTTCTTCGTCGACTTCGCCCGCCGCGCCGGCTTCGTCGTCGACGAATATGTCGATGAGGCGGACGGCCTTCTGGAAAAGCGCGCCGACGGCAAGATCGCGATGGCGCGAGTCACGCTCCGCCCGCATGTCACATGGGGCGGCGAGGCGCCCGACGCGGCGGCCATCGCCGACCTCCACCACCGCGCGCATGAAGCCTGCTTCATCGCCAACTCAGTGAACACGGAAGTGACGGTGCAATCATGAACCTCGGTCGCCTCAACCATGTCGGCGTCGCCACCCCGTCGATCGAGAAGAGCCTCGATATCTACCGTACCATGTTCGACGCCAAGCCACACGGCCCCGCCTTCGACCTGCCTGCGCAAGGCGTCCGCGTGTGTTTCGTCGATGCTCCGAACTCGCAGATCGAATTGATCGAGCCCCTCGGCGAGAATTCGCCCATCGTGAAGTTCCTCGAAAAGAACCCGCTCGGAGGACAGCATCACGTGTGCTTTGAAGTGCCGGACATTCACGCCGCCAAGGCCGAGTTCGAAGCGAAGGGAGCGCGAGTCCTCGGCGAGCCATGCATCGGAGCGCACGGCACGCTCGTCTTCTTCGTGCACCCCAAGGACATGGGCGGAGTGCTGACGGAGATCATGGAAACGCCGACGGAGGCGCATTGAAAAGCGTCGCTTTCCGCGCACTGATCGCGGCGCTGTTGCTGGGCGCCGGCCAGGCCGCCTCCGCATCCACGCAGGCTCCTCCACCCGCGACAGCGCAAGGTCTGAGCTCCGGGATCAGCCGGCTCACCAATGCGGCTCTCGTGTACCGGCCCGCGCACGTGTCGGGACCCTCCGGGGTCATCATCCTCCTCCATGGAGCCGGCGGCAGGGCGGACCACTTCCTGAGGGAGTTCACCAAGTTCGCGGACGAGCGCGGCGTCTTGCTGCTGGCGCTCCAGTCCGAAGCAGGCTCCTGGCCGCGACGGCCTCAGCAAGTCTCCCGCGGCCCGGATGCAGCCAACTTCAACGCCGCGCTCGCCGCGCTGACCGCACAAACGCCGGTGGATCTGAGCCGCGTCGTGCTCCTCGGCTTTTCCGATGGTGCAAGCCATGCCCTGTCCTACGGCCTCGCACGACCGAAGACGTTCCGAGCCATTCTCGCCATGTCGCCCGGCTACGCCTTCGCCCCTCGCCGGCCCGACCCGACCCAGCCGATCTTCATCGCCCATGGCCGGCGTGACAATGTGCTTCCGGCGGCGAACGTGCGCGAGATGATCAGGGGCCTGGAGGGAGCCGGCTACCGGCCCGAGGTTCGCTGGTTCAACGGCGGCCACCGGATCGATCCCGAGCTGCTCAAAGCCGGCCTGGACTTCGCGCTCGGCCAGGCGCGCTGAGGGTGGAGGTTCTTCCCGGCCCGCGCTAGTGCGTTGGCCGTGAACGACAAGCCGACCAAAACCGACTGGGAAACATTGGCCGCGAAGGAGTCGCGTGGGCGCGATCTGACCCGCGAAACCTTCGAGGGCATCAAGCTCGAAAACGTCTACGGACCGGAAGCCGCCATCGACAGCGGCTACCCGGGCATCGCGCCGTTCACGCGCGGCCCCTATGCGACCATGTACGCTGGCCGCCCCTGGACTATCCGCCAGTACGCCGGCTTCTCGACCGCCGAGGAATCCAACGCCTTCTACCGCCGCAACCTCGCCGCGGGTCAGAAGGGCCTCAGCGTCGCTTTCGACCTCGCCACCCACCGCGGCTACGACAGCGACAATCCGCGCGTTGCCGGCGACGTCGGAATGGCGGGCGTGGCGATCGACAGCGTCGAGGACATGAAATTGCTGTTCGACGGCATCCCGCTCGGCGAGATGTCGGTCAGCATGACCATGAACGGCGCGGTGCTGCCGGTGATGGCCTTTTACATCGTCGCCGGCGAGGAGCAGGGCGTGCCGCTCGAGCAGCTCAGCGGCACCATCCAGAACGACATTCTGAAAGAGTTTGCGGTCCGCAACACCTACATCTACCCGCCCGAGCCGAGCATGCGGATCGTCAGCGACATCATCGCTTATTGCGCGGCGGAGATGCCGAAGTTCAACTCGATCTCGATCAGCGGCTATCACATGCACGAGGCCGGCGCGACGGCGGTGCAGGAGCTTGCCTACACGCTCGCCGACGGGATGGAATATGTCCGAGTGGCGCAACGTAACGGCCTGGACATCGACGCTTTCGCCCCACGCCTGAGCTTCTTCTTCGGCATCGGCATGAACCTGTTCATGGAGGTCGCGAAGCTGCGCGCCGCGCGCACTCTGTGGCACCGGATCATGACCGATCTCGGTGCCAAGAAGGACGAGTCCAAGCGGCTGCGCACGCACTGCCAGACGAGCGGCGTCAGCCTCACCGAACAAGACCCGTACAACAATATCGTGCGGACGACGGTCGAGGCGCTGGCGGCTGTGCTCGGCGGGACGCAGTCGCTGCACACCAACAGCTTC
>DASUVP010000201.1:0-2170 GCA_036378895.1 Sphingomicrobium sp. | reverse complement strand
AGCCCTCCGCATCGACCGAAAGGCCGACGGCCGGACAATACCATTCCAGGAAGAGCTTCAGCTCTTCGAGCCACTGAGCCAGCCCGTGCGGCGGAAGGCCCGGCATGGGATCGTGCTGGTGCAGGTGGATCAGGACGTCGGTGGCCAGCTCATAAAGTTCGCGCTCGCGCGTCGGGTCGTCATCGAGATATTCGCGCAGTCGCCAGTCGCCGAAGTCACCCAGCAGGAGCAGCCCGCGATCCACGTCGCGGGCGAGGATCTCCGGTGCCGTAAGGCCCGCCTGGCCAAGCCATTCGGCAACCGCCACGAAGGGTTTCACGTCCTCGTGCGGCGGCGGCGCATCCATCAGCACGGCCGTCCGATCCCTATGGACCACTCTGAAATAGCGCCGGAACGATGCATCGCCGGCCAGTGGCAGGATTTCGGCGCCCTCCCAGCCACATGAGGTGAGAAAGGCGTGTGCGTGCTCCGGCGGAATCATGTTTGAAGCCATCGCGACTGCCATGAAGGCGGGACTTTGGCTGTCAAGCGCCTCGCGCCGCCTTCATCGAAATCCAGGCTGAGTCCAAGCGCTTGCGGCCAGACTCTGGAGCCCGCTTTTTCCGGCCATTCGACGATCAGGACACCGTCGGCAGCGCTGTCGAGACCAAGCTCGTCCAGCTCGCCGGCATCCTCGATCCGGAAAAGGTCGACGTGCCACACCGCTGGGTCCAACTCCTCATAGGGCTGGACGATCGCGAAGCTCGGGCTCGGCACATCGCCCTGGTGACCGAGCGCGGCAAGAATGCCGCGCGCAAGGGCAGTCTTGCCGACACCAAGCGGACCCGACAGCGTGACCACATCGCCCGGCCGCAACGCCTCTGCGATCCGCGCGCCAAGCTCCTCCGTCTCCCGCTCATCGGCGAGGATCATTTCGCGCCGCGCGGGATGACGAGGGTCACGACCGTTCCTTTACCCTTCTTCGATTCCAGCTCGACCGATCCGCCGTGGGCCTCAAGGAACTGGCGCGTAAGCGGAAGGCCGAGCCCGAGCGCCGCTTCACCCCTCACTCCGGCTTCATTGATCCGGTCGAAGCGCTCGAACACGCGGGGTAGATCCTGCTTCGATATGCCAATGCCGTTGTCGATAATGCGGATCACTGCCTGCTGCTCGTCACCCGATGCTTCGAGGCGGATACGGCCCTTCCGGTCCGTATAGGCGATCGCATTGTCGAGCACATGCTCGATCGATTCCCGAAGCAGCCGAACGTCGCCAAACACGAAGCCGGTCGACGCAGCGACGTCCAGCTCGACCTTCTGGTCCCTTTCCGCCGCTCGCGCCTGCATCGTCTCCGTGGCCATCCGGCAAAGCCCGCCAAGGTCGATCCGCTCCCGCTCCAGCGCAATTCCGCTCGTGCCCCCCTGGGTCAGTGCAAGCACGTCGTCGATCAGCTTGGAAAGCCGCGCTACGGCTGCGAGGATCGCATCGACATAATCCGCGGCCGCGGGTGCGAGCTTGCCCGCATATCCTCCGGCAAGCATCTCCGCGAAGCCGCCGATCGAGGTCAGCGGAGTCCTCAGTTCATAGCTGACGTTGGCCACGAAGTCGGTTTTCACCCGGTCCGCCTGCTCCAGCGCGGTCGCCCGCTCCCGCAGCGCTTCCTGGATGCGGGTCGAATCCGTCACGTCGACCATGGTGAACAACGCGTTCCCGTCGGGCAGCGGAACTGCGGCAAACTCGAAGTGCCGGCCATCGGTGAGCGCGATATGGCCGCTCGCCGGTTGCCGGTCGTTCGTCGTGTGCCGGACCATCTCCCGGATCTGGGCGGCCGCGGTCGGGTTGACCAGCTTGCGCGCCATGGCGGGGACGAGCTCGTCGACGCGCGGATGCTCCGTGAGGCGTTCTTCCTCGAGGTCCCAGACGTCGCGGAAGCGCCGGTTCCACAGGTACAGGCGGCCGTCGCTCGCGAAAACGCTGATGGCTTCGAAGAGATTGTCGAACGTTGCTGCCCGCACGCGCAGAAGCGTGTCACGGGCGGACGCGAGGCGGACCTGCTCCGTGCGGTCTTCGAAGAAGACGCGAAGACCTCCGTCCGGAAGCGGCTGCGCGACGATCCGGAGATGGTCTCCATCCGCCAGGATCCAATCCTCCTCGATGACCTCCTGCGGGCTCGTGAACCAGTCGCGCCTTT
>DASUVP010000200.1:0-12643 GCA_036378895.1 Sphingomicrobium sp. | reverse complement strand
TCCAAGAAGATCACCGTCGACGTGAAGGGCGAGATCCTCGAGCTCAAGCAGACGATCAACACCATGGTCGATCAGCTGAACTCCTTCGCCTCCGAGGTGACCCGCGTCGCCCGCGAGGTGGGCACCGAGGGCAAGCTCGGCGGCCAGGCCCAGGTCCGCGGCGTCGCCGGCACGTGGAAGGATTTGACCGACAACGTGAACCTGATGGCCGAAAATCTGACGGGCCAGGTGCGCAACATCGCCGAAGTGACGACCGCGGTCGCCAGCGGCGACTTGTCCAAGAAGATCACCGTCGACGTGAAGGGCGAGATCCTTGAGCTGAAGAACACCATCAACACCATGGTGGACCAGCTCAACTCGTTCGCGTCCGAGGTGACGCGCGTGGCCCGCGAAGTGGGCACGGAAGGCAAGCTCGGCGGACAGGCGCAGGTGCGCGGCGTCGCCGGCACGTGGAAGGATCTCACCGACAACGTGAACCTGATGGCGGACAACCTCACCGGCCAGGTCCGCAACATCGCCGACGTGACGACCGCGGTGGCGAAGGGCGACTTGTCGAGGAAGATTACGGTGGACGTGAAGGGCGAGATCCTCGCCCTCAAGAACACGATCAACACCATGGTCGACCAGCTCAACGGCTTCGCGTCGGAAGTGACACGCGTGGCCCGCGAAGTGGGTACGGAAGGCAAGCTCGGCGGACAGGCGCAGGTGCCGGGCGTCGGCGGTACGTGGAAGGACCTCACCGACAATGTGAACCTGATGGCGACCAATCTCACCAACCAGGTGCGCGGCATCGCCGAGGTCGTGACCGCGGTGGCGCAGGGCAACCTCAAGCGCAAGCTGACCGTGGACGCGAAGGGCGAAATCGCCGCTCTCGCCGACACGATCAACTTCATGATCGATACGCTGTCGACGTTCGGCGACCAGGTGACGAACATGGCCCGCGAGGTGGGCATCGAGGGCAAGCTGGGCGGCCAGGCTCGCGTGCCGGGCGCCGCCGGCCTGTGGCGCGACCTTACCGACAACGTGAACCAGCTCGCTGCGAACCTGACCAACCAGGTGCGGTCGATCGCCGAAGTGTCCACCGCCGTGACCAAGGGCGACCTCACCCGCTCCATCGCCGTTGAGGCGCAGGGCGAGATGGCCGCGCTCAAGGACAACATCAACGAGATGATCCTCAACCTGAAGGAGCAGACCCTCAAGAACGCGGAGCAGGATTGGTTGAAAACCAACCTCGCGCGCTTCTCGCGCATGCTTCAGGGCGAGCGCGACCTCGCGACGGTCTCGAACCTGATCATGTCCGAACTCGCGCCGCTGGTGAACGCACAATATGGCGTATTCTATGTCACCAAGCGCGAAGAGGACGAGACGAAGCTCGAGCTGGTCGCGAGCTACGGCGCGGAGAATCAGGAGCAGCTGAAGCAGGAGTTCAACCTGCGCGAGGGCCTCATCGGCCAGGCTGCCGCGGACCGCAGGCCGATCCTCCTCAAGGATGTGCCCCCCGACTTCATCCGCATCGGCTCAGGCCTCGGCCACGCACAGCCGGCAAGCGTGAGCATCCTTCCGGCCTTGTTCGAGGACGAAGTGAAGGCGGTGATCGAGCTCGCCTCGTTCAACGAGTTCAACGAGACCCACCAGAGCTTCCTCGACCAGCTCATGGAATCGGTCGGCATCGTGCTCAACACGATTGCAGCGACCATGCGCACCGAGGGCCTGCTCAAGCAGTCGCAGCTGCTGACTCAAGAGCTTCAGGCTCGCCAGACGGAGCTCACCCGCAAGCAGCAGGAGCTGCACGCCACCAACGAGGAGCTTCAGGAAAAGGCGCAGCTTCTCGAGAACGAAAAGAAGCAGGTCGAAGCGAAGAATATCGAGATCGACATGGCCCGTCGCGCGGTCGAGGAGAAGGCCGAGCAGCTTGCGCTGACGTCCAAGTACAAGTCCGAGTTCCTCGCCAACATGTCCCACGAGCTTCGGACGCCGCTCAACTCGCTGCTCATCCTGTCGAAGCTGCTGTCAGACAATGCGCAGGGCAACCTCAACGACAAGCAGGTCGAGTTCGCAAAGACCATCAACTCGGCGGGCTCCGACCTTCTCAACCTCATCAACGACATCCTCGACCTGTCGAAGGTCGAATCCGGGACGGTGTCGATCGAGGTCGGCGAGATGCCGATGGCTCACCTGAAGCAGCACATGGAGCGGACCTTCCGCCAGCTCGCTTCGGACAAGGGCCTCGACTTCAACGTCAAGTTCGACGGCAAGCTGCCGCAGACCATCCGCACCGACGAAAAGAGGCTGCAGCAAATCGTTCTCAACCTGCTGTCGAACGCCTTCAAGTTCACGTCGAAGGGCAGCGTCACGCTCGGCGTTCGCTGCGCGGAGAAGGGCTGGAGCCCAAGTCACCCGGTCCTGCGCAATGCGACGCGGGCGATCGAGATCACGGTCACGGACACCGGCATCGGCATCCCCGAAGACAAGCAGAAGCTCATCTTCGAGGCGTTCCAGCAGGCCGACGGCACGACGAGCCGCAAATATGGCGGCACGGGTCTCGGTCTCTCGATCAGCCGCGAGATCGCCCGGCTCATCGGCGGCGAGTTGCAGGTTCGGTCGAAGCCGGGCGAAGGCTCCGTCTTCACGCTCTACGTTCCGCTCGAGGCGGAGCCAGCGGCCGCCGCGTCCGCTGAAGGCGCGACCGCCCGCTACGACAATAGCGGCGCTATCGTGCCGACGGCATTGCCGACCGGGTTCGAGGTCAGCGACGACCGCGATCAGCTGGGCAAGGACCATTTCGTCCTGATCGTGGAGGACGACCCGACATTCGCGTCGATCCTTCTAGACGCAGCGCACGAAGCGGGGCTCAAGGGCGTCGTTTCGACGGCGGGTGCCGGAACGCTGAACATGGCCCGCAAGCTTCAGCCGACGGCGATCACGCTCGACCTGGGGCTGGCCGACATCGACGGTTTCGTTCTCCTCGACCTCCTCAAGCACGATCCGGAAACGCGGCACATCCCGATCCACGTCATTTCGGGCGTTGACCGGAGCCGCTCGGTGATCGGCATGGGCGCTTCAGGAGTCACCGAGAAGCCCGCCGAGCTGGCTGAGCTCGTCCGAATATTCGGGCCCCTGGTCGAGGAAGCGGAGAAGCAGAAGCCGCGCCGGCGGAGGAAGACGGGCGTCGCGGCGCTTCCCGTCGGCCGCCCCGTCCCCGAGCTGGCCGGAGCCAAGGTGCTCATCGTCGATGACGACATCCGCAACATCTTCTCGCTGACGAGCGTTCTTGAGAGCCACGACGTGGAAGTTTTGCACGCCGAGCGGGGCAAGGACGGGATCTTGATCTTGGAGCAGACGCCGGGCGTCGATGTCGCGCTGATCGACATCATGATGCCGGAGATGGACGGTTACGAGACGATGCGACAGATTCGCAGCCGACCGGAGCTTGCGGATTTGCCACTGATCGCGGTGACCGCAAAGGCGATGAAGGGCGACCGGCAGAAGTGCCTGGACGCGGGCGCCTCCGATTACATTGCAAAGCCTGTGGACATCGAGCTCCTGCTAGCGCTGTTACGCGTGTGGGTCGCCCGGGCCCGGGAGGGGTCGCAGCCAGCCGTTGCAGCCGCGGAATAGGGAATGAACCGCCGCGTGGACCAATTGCCGGGGGCCGAGGGGCGCGACGAACAGGCGACGGCCCCGGTCGATAGCGATCGGGCGCGCGTGCTGCTCGTCGATGATGATGAGCGCAATCTCCTCGCGGTCGCGAACGTTCTCGAAGACCTCGGCGAAGTGGTGCTTGCCCGGTCGGGCGAGGAAGCGCTTCGGCACCTGCTCAAGGGCGAGTTCGCCGTCATCCTGCTCGACGTCTACATGCCCGGCATGGACGGCTACGAAACCGCCCAGATCATCCGCAGCCGCGAGCAGACGAAGGGTATCCCGATCGTTTTCCTGTCGGCGGTGAACAAGGAAGCCGAGCATTTGCTGCGCGGCTATTCGATGGGCGCCGTCGATTACGTCTTCAAGCCGGTCGATCCAATCGTCCTGCGCTCGAAGGTGGCGGTGTTCGTCGATTTGTTTGAGAAGACGAAGGAGGTCGAACGAAAGGCCGAGGAACAGCGCTCGCTCGAGAATCAGCTCGTGCAGGCGCAGAAGATGGACGCCATCGGCAAGCTGACCGGCGGCATCGCGCACGATTTCAACAATCTGCTCGCCGCGGTGATCGGCGGTCTCGGACTGCTCGAAAAGAAGGCGACGCTGGCGGAAGAGGAAGCGCGCATCCTCGGCATGACCAAGCGGGCCGCCGAACAGGGCAGCGAGCTGGTCCGCCGGCTGCTGGCCTTCGCCCGGCGGCAGACGCTCGAGCCTAAGCCGGTCAAGATTCAGCAGCTCCAGGAAGCCGTCTCTGACCTCCTGACCCATACCTTGGGGGGGTTGGTCCAGATCGAATGGAAGATCGCCACGGGCATTCCGGAAGCGTTCGCGGATCAAGCGCAGCTGGAGCTCGCGCTGGTAAACCTGATCATCAACGCGCGCGACGCAATGCCTGATGGCGGCACGGTTGTGGTTTCGATCGATGCCTCGAACAACGCAAAGGACAACCGGCAGGGGCTCGCGGCCGGCGACTATGTCAAGCTGAGAGTGTCTGACAGCGGCAACGGAATTGCCCCGGAATATCTCGAAAAGGTGCTGGAGCCGTTCTTCACGACGAAGGACGTCGGCAAGGGCAGCGGGCTCGGGCTTCCGATGGTGTATGGGTTCGCCAAGCAGTCGAACGGCGCTTTCTACCTCGAGAGCCAACTCGGTCGCGGTACGGTCGCGGAATTGTGGATTCCGTGCGCGCCAGAGACGGCGCAGATTTCAGAGGCTGAGAATCGCCCCGAAGAGCCTGCCGTCGCCAAGACAACACGGCGCCTCCAGATTCTTCTGGTCGACGACCATCCGGAAGTCCGGCTGACCACGGCGGCGATGCTGGAGGAGCTCGGCCACACCGTCGTCGAAGCCGCCAACGGCAAGGAGGCGCTGGCGGCGCTCAACAATGGCGGCGCCAACTGCGACCTTCTGATCAGCGATTACGCCATGCCCCATATTTCGGGCACGGAGTTTCTCCGTCAGGCGCGTGAGATCTGCCCCGACGTCCCGGCCCTGATCATCACCGGCTATGCGGAAGCGGATGCGGTTCGCGACCGGCCGGAAAGCGTCGAAATCCTCTTGAAGCCGTTCACGTCCAACGCGCTCGAAAAGGCCGTCGCCCGCATTTGCGGCACTGGCTCCGTTGCGGTCTGACACGCCGACACAGGGTGTTGGCTCGCTGCGACGAACCGAGAAACCTGGCCATCGCACGACAGTTTTCATTGCACCCATGTGGAGGTGCCCGAGGTTTAAAGGTGTCGGAAATGAATGATCCGCGCGATGCGGATTTCGAAGTGGACCAAGCGAGCACGCGACTGGTTGCCGGTCTGAAGAGTTGCCGCTCTGTGGTTGAAAGTTACCGGTCGATGCTCTCGGGCGATCAGGAGGCGGACGGCGTCGCTTCCAACCCGTTTGACGGCTTCGACTCCCAAGAGGGCGCTGCCGCCTAGCATAGGCTGTATCCAAGCCCCCAAAACGGCCATAGTCGCTGCAGAGACTTTGCCGGGAGGGTGGGCTTGGCAGTTGGAGCGCTCATCAACGACCCGACGGGCCTCGCCTGGTTCGTGGTCGCAAGCTATCTAGCCGGGGCGGCGGTCGCTTTCCTCGCCGGGCGGTCGACGGACGGGCGCGATGCCCGCTTCTGGTACGCGGCGGCGATTCTGCTCGCGCTGCTGGGTGTCAACAAGGAACTCGACCTTCAATCGCTGCTGACCGAGTCCGCTCGCGCGTTGGCGCGCGAGACTGGCTGGTACGAGCAGCGAAGGCAATTTCAGGCCCTGTTCCTGGTGGCGCTGGCGATTGGCGGGCTCGCCGCGGCCGCCTTGCTCGCCGGCTGGCTGCGCCGCTCGCCTCGAGCGGTTAAGGTCGCAGCCGCCGGCATCGTCATCCTGCTGACTTTCGTCTTCATGCGGGCGGCGTCCTTCCACCACCTTGATGAATGGGTGACGGTCAAGATCGGCCTCATGCGCAGTGGATGGTGGCTCGAGCTCGCGGGGATTGCGGTGATCGCCTTGTCCGCCGTCGCCTTCCGCCGTGAACAATCTCCCTAATCCAGGTCAAAACTCTGAACCGCTGTTTCGGCGGCTGCGTTGCCGGTGTTGCCACTGCTGTAGCGAAGAACGGAGGAAAGCATGGCCGGAACGAAGAGTGGCGGGGCGAAGCGCGGCTTTGCTGCGATGGACCCTGCCAAGCAGCGGGAAATTGCAAGCAAGGGCGGCAGGGCCAGCCACGGCGGTGGCCGGAAGCCCGCGAGCGCGGCAGCCCGCTGAAGTCTCTCGAGTGACTGGAAAGCGCCGGGCGGGCCCGCTCCGTCCGGCCTTTCCCTTGTTGGAACGGCCGTGACAGTCGGGCAACTGTGCAGCAATACGCTGCGTTGACCGGCCGAAATGTACCGTTCCGACCTCAAGACCCGCGACAAGGGCGGCGCGATCGCCGCGGTTATCGCGATTCACGCGGTCTTGCTGTTCGTCTTCATGCATTTGTCGGGACGCATGGATCTGGCGGACCCGCAGCGCGTGCTCCAAGTGTTCGAGATCACCGAGGTTCCACCACCGCCGCCCCCCACACCGGTGGAGCCGCAGCGAGCGGAGGAGACGCAAAAGCCCAGGGAGCAGGAAGGGGCCGCCTCGCGCGAGAATATCCGGAGCCAGGCGACGCCGGTGGTCGCTCCGAGACCCCCGATCGAACTCCCAGTCCCGCTCCCTGTCAACGTCTCGCAGACCCCGAACGAAGGGGCCGCGCCGACGCAAGGTGCATCGAATGTGCCGGGACCCGGCACCGGAGCCGGTGGAACCGGGACTGGAACCGGCTCCGGCGGGTCGGGCAGCGGAACGGGCGGGGGCGGGGCCGGAGAAGGGACCCGTGCATCCATCGTTCGAGGCCTCACGGGGCGCGACTATCCGGAAGCCATTCAGCGGCGCTGGCCAAGGGGCGGTGCGATTTTCGTCCGCGTGCGTGTCCAGCCCAACGGCCGGCCGAGCCAGTGCGACGTTCAGCGCTCCTTCGGTGATCCCATCGCCGACCAATGGACCTGCAGCCTGATCATGGAGCGAGGCCTGTTCCGCCCGGCGACCAATGCTCGCGGCGAGCCCGTCGAAAGCTGGTACGGCTACGTGCAGCGCGAGCGCCGTTAGGTCTCGCCATCAGGCCTATCGCCGCCTAGAGGCTGCCCCTCCAGGAGAACGAAATGATCGAAGCCGAATGGTGGGATTATGACGACGCCGACGAAATGGCGGAGGCGGTTGCCGGAGACATCGGCTTCATCATCGAAAGCGCGCTCGACGCCCGCGGCTCCTCGCTGATTGCGCTACCGGGCGGCGAGACGCCGAAGGCGATTTACAAGGCCCTGGCCGCGAAGAAGCTGCCGTGGAAGCAGGTCACGATCATCCCCACCGACGAGCGGCTGGTACCGATGGACGACGAGCGCAGCAACATCCGCGCGATCGCCCAGGCGTTCCTTCCGGCCGGCGCGCGCGTGATCCCGATCACGGCCGACATTCCGGATTATCGACTTGCCGGCAATTCGGCTGACGCCCGGCTCCAGGATCTGCCCTGGCCGCCCGACCTCGTCTGGCTCGGCGTTGGAGACGACGGACATACGGCGTCTCTGTTCACGGGCCCCGATCTTCAGGACGCGCTGGACGCGCCCAAGGCCCGGCGCGCGGTCGGAGTGATGCCCGAACCGATGCCCGAGGATGCGCCGGTCCCGCGCGTGACCCTGACGCGCTCGGCAATCCTGTCCGCGCGCACGGTTCTCATCGCGCTGACCGGCGAGGACAAGAAGGACATGCTCGAGCAGGCGATCGAGGATGGTCATAGCTCGAAATTGCCGATCGGCCGGGTGCTGGCCGAAGCCGACCAGCCGATCGACATCCACTGGGCCCCCTAGGTTAGACGTCCTCGAGCCGCTTTCCGCGCGTCTCCTTAAGGAAGAACAAGGCGACGACGATCGGGAGTGCCGTGAAGAACACTGGGTACCAGAGGCTCGCGTAGATATCGCCGGTGATCGTCGCCAGCGCGAAGCTGGTGACCGGCAGAAAGCCGCCGATCCAGCCCGTTCCGACATGGTAGGGCAGCGACATCGCGGTGTAGCGCACGCGGGTCGGGAACATCTCGACCAAGGCGGCTGCCTGCGGGCCGTAGAGAGCGGTGGCGGCGACCGCGAAGACCATCAGCCAGAAGAAGATCACGCCCAGACGCATTCGCGACGGGTCGGGCTTCGCCGGATAGCCTTCGGCAGCAAGCGCGGTCTTGATCTCGCCGCCGACCTTCTCCTTGAGCGATTTCAAGCCCGCTGCGTCCAGCCCGCGTCCATCCGGTACCTCGATCTGCTGGACGCCGACCGCGATGACGGCCTTGTCGCCCGGGTAGCTGCGGTTCGTGTAGGAAATGCCGGCCGAGGCGAGCAGGCTTTTGGCGACGTCGCAGCTGCTGTCGAAGCGCCGGGTGCCGACAGGATCGAACTGGACCGCGCACGTGGCAGGGGCTGCGTGGACCTCGACCGGCTTTCGCTCCTGCGCTTCGACGAGCGCCGGGTTGGTGGCCGAAGCGATCGCGTGGAAGCCCGGATAATAAGCGATCAGCGCGAGCAGCATCCCGCCGATCATCACCGGCTTGCGGCCGACGCGGTCGCTAAGCCAGCCGAAGAAGACGTAAAGCGGGGCGCTGGCGACGGTGATCGCCAGAACCAGGGCGTCCTTGGTAGCCTCGGGCATGCCGAGCGACTTGGTCAGGAACACTTGGACGTAGAAGAAGCTCAGGTACCAGACGGCGCCTTGCGCGCACATGATCCCGAAAAAGGCGATCAGCACGCGCTTGAGATTGTCCCACCGCCCGAACGCCTCGCGCAGCGGCGCCTGGCTGATGTCGCCCTCTTCCTTGAGCTTGGCGAAGGCGGGGCTCTCGGACAGCTTGAAGCGTAGCCAGACGGAGACGATCAGGAGCACGACCGAGATCAGGAACGGCACGCGCCAGCCCCAGTCGATGAAGCCCTGCTCGCCGGTCACGGTGCGCGTTCCGAGGATGACGAGGAGGCCCGCGATCAGGCCGAGCGACGCGGTGATCTGGATCCAGCCGGTCGTCGCACCGCGCTGGTTATTCGGCGCGTGCTCGGCGACATAGATAGCCGCACCGCCATATTCGCCCCCGAGCGCGATGCCCTGGCAAATTCGCAGCAGGATGAGCAGGATCGGCGACAGGATGCCTGCCGTCGCATAGGTCGGGAGCACGCCGATCAGGAAGGTGGACGCGCCCATCAGGCTGACCGTCGCCAGGAAGGCGCCCTTGCGGCCCAGCCGGTCGCCGATGACTCCGAAGATGATCGCTCCGAGCGGCCGGAAAGCGAAGCCGGCGGCGAAAAGGCCGAGAGCCGCTATCAGCCCGGTCGTCGGATCGAGACCGGCGAAGAAGACCTTCTGGATGGTTGTCGCGAGGCTGCCGAAGATGAAAAAGTCGTACCATTCGAACGCGGTGCCCGCGGATGAAGCGGCAACGACGCGCTTCATCGACCATGGCCTGTGAGTTTCCGCCGCCGCAGTCGCCATTCGCTCTCCCCCTACAGCCGTAGGGTTAGCGCCTGCGGGCGGCGCCGCAAGCGCCTAGGCGGGCGTCTTTTGGAACTCGCGGGCGCCGGCGAGCAGCTGGTCGACGACCGTCGGATCGGCGAGGGTAGACGTGTCGCCGAAGCCCGATGTTTCGCCTTCGGCGATCTTGCGCAGGATGCGGCGCATGATCTTGCCCGATCGGGTCTTGGGGAGAGCATGCGTGAACTGGATTCGTTCGGGTGCAGCGAGGGCTCCGATCTCGCGCCGGACTTCCTGGTTCAGCTCCTGCCGTAGCGTGTCGCTGCCCTCCTCGCCGGCGTTGAGGGTCACGTAGGCGTGGATCGCCTGGCCCTTGATCTGGTGAGGAAAGGCAACGACGGCGGCCTCGGCGACGAGCGAGTGGGCGACGAGGGCGCTCTCCACCTCCGCAGTGCCGATCCGATGTCCGGAAACGTTGATCACGTCGTCGACGCGCCCGGTGATCCAGTAATAGCCGTCCTCGTCCCGCCGGCATCCGTCGCCCGTGAAATAGCGGCCGGGATAGGTCGAGAAATAGGTTTCGAAGAAGCGCCGGTGGTCGTCCCAGACGGTGCGCATCTGCCCTGGCCAGGAGGCGGCGATGCACAGGTTGCCGCTGGTCGCGCCGTGTAATTCCCTGCCTTCAGGGTCGACGAGAATGGGCCGGATTCCGGGCAGCGGCCGGGTCGCCGATCCGGGCTTGAGCGCGGTTGCTCCGGGCAAGGGGGCGATCAGGGCGGCGCCGGTCTCGGTCTGCCACCAGGTGTCGACGATCGGGCAGCGGCCGTCGCCGACGACCCGCCAATACCATTCCCAGGCTTCGGGGTTGATCGGCTCGCCTACGGTGCCGAGCAGCCGGATCGACTTGCGATTGTGGCGCTTCACAGGGTCGTCGCCTTCACGCATCAGCGCGCGGATCGCGGTCGGAGCGGTGTAGAAGATTGTGACACCAAGCCGGTCGACCGTTTCCCAGAAGCGTCCGAAGTCCGGATAATTGGGGACGCCGTCGAACATCACAGTCGTCGCGCCGTTCATCAGGGGGCCGTAGACGACATAGGTGTGGCCGGTAATCCAGCCGACGTCGGCGGTGCACCAGAAGACGTCGTCCGCCTTGTAGTCGAAGACCCAGTCGAACGTCGTTGCCGCCCAGACCGAATAGCCGCCGGTGGTGTGAACCACGCCCTTCGGCTTGCCGGTCGAGCCCGATGTGTAGAGGATGAACAGCGGATCCTCCGCGTCCATCACTTCGGGCTCGCATTCGGTCGCCAGGCCGTCGCGCAGCGCCGAAAAGCTGACGTCGCGGCCCTCTTTCATGGGAACGTCGGCGCCGGTCCGGGTGACGACAATGACCGTGGGGACGTCGCGATGCTCGAGCGCCTTGTCGACGTTGCGCTTCAGCGGGATGACCTTGCCGCCGCGCACGCTCTCGTCGGCGGTAATCACCGCACAAGCGTCGCAATCGGCGATGCGTCCGGCCAGGCTCTCGGGCGAGAATCCGCCGAACACCACCGAGTGGATCGCCCCGATCCGCGCGCAGGCGAGCATCGCCGCGGCCGCCTCGGGGATCATCGGCATGTAGATCATCACCCGGTCGCCGCGACGGATGCGGCGCTGCTTCAACAGGTTCGCGAAGCGGCAGGTCTCCTCGTACAGCTCGCGATAGGTGTAGCGATGACCGTGCCCAGGCTCGTCGGCTTCGAAGATAACCGCGGTCCGGTCGCCGTGCTTCTCGAGCTGCCGGTCAAGACAGTTCACCGACAGGTTGAGCTGCCCGTCGGCATACCAGTTGATGTGGAAGTCATCCTCGTCGAACGACCAGTCGCCCGCCTGTTCGGGGAATTTCGCCCAGTCCAGTCGCTTCGCCTGATCGAGCCAGAACCGGTCGGGATCGGCCTCGGCCGCCGCGTTGAGCGCATCGAGCTCGCCGGGACCGATCCTCGCCTCGAAGCCTTCGGGTACGGGATGGACGGCGTCGCTCACGCCGCCTCGCCGTTGCTGCCTATGTCTATGACGAAGCGATAGCGGACGTCGCCGCGCTTCATCCGGTCCCAGGCCTCGTTGATCTGGTCCGGGCTGATCGTCTCGGTCTCGGGCAGGATCCCGTGGTCGGCGCAGAAATCGAGCATCTCCTGTGTTTCCGGCAGCCCTCCGATCAGCGATCCCGCGATCGCCCGGTTGCGCATGGCGAGTGCGGCGCCGTGAAGTCCCGGCAAGGCGTCGATCGCCCCGACGATGACCATGACGCCGTTGGGCCTCAGCAGGTTGATGTACGGGCCGACGTCGTGGCTGACCGGAATGGTGTTGAGGATGAAGTCGAAACGGTTGGCGGCGGAGGCCATCGCCGCTTCGTCGGACGACAGCAGCACCTCGTGAGCGCCAAGCTCGCGCGCATCCTCGCCTTTTTGCGGAGAGGTCGTGATCATCGTCACATGCGCCCCCATCGCATTGGCGAACTTCACGCCCATGTGGCCGAGACCGCCGAGACCCGCGACGCCCACCTTTGTGTTCGGCCCAACGCCGAACTTCCGAAGTGGCGAGAAGGTGGTGATGCCGGCGCACAGCAAAGGCGCGCCACGTTCCGGATCGAGCGCTTCGGGAAAGCGGAGGACGAATTCCTCACGCACCACGATGTGATCGGAATAGCCGCCCTGCGTGACCGAACCGTCCTGCTTGTCGATGCCGCTGTAGGTCAGGACCATTCCGCCTTCGCAGAATTGCTCATGGCCCGCCTTGCAATGTTCGCAGCTGAGGTCGCTGTCGACGAGGCAGCCGACCGCCGCACGGTCGCCGACCTTGAACTTGGTCACAGCCGAGCCAACGCCGGTCACTACTCCCACGATCTCATGCCCCGGAACCATCGGGTAGATGCTCATGCCCCAGTCGTTATGAGCCATGTGCAAATCCGAATGGCAGATCCCGCTGTGGGTGATGCGGATGGCGACGTCCTCCGGGCGAAGCGCGCGCCGCTC
>DASUVP010000199.1:0-10274 GCA_036378895.1 Sphingomicrobium sp. | reverse complement strand
CGGAACAGCACCGCACGCCAAACGTCCCTTAAGATAAATGGCAGAAATCAGCCGTTTTTGGTTGGGGCGCCACGTATTCGGGAGGCAGGGGCCGGAGGTTCGAATCCTCTCTCCCCGACCCCTTTCCTTCGCGCGCTAGTTCGCAAACCCCGGATCGAGCCGGTACGCCTTCCGCTTGAGCGCGGGCCAGGCGAGCAGGTTGGCCGCCAGCGGCAGGCCGATCGCGCCCTGCTCGGCGGTGATCTCCGGCGAACCCTGAGGCGGTGTGTTGAGTTGATCTCCGGCGGACAGCGCCATGATCTGCGCCTGGCAGGCTCGTTCCAGATAATAGAGGCGGATGAAGCACTCGCCGACATTCTTGCCGACCGCGAGCGTGCCGTGGTTGCGCAGGATCATCGCGTTCTTCGTGCCGAGGTCCGCTACCAGACGCTCGCGCTCGTCGAGGTCGACCGCGACGCCCTCATAATCGTGGAACGACACGTCGCCGCGGATGAGCATCGCCGTCTGGGTCAGCGGAAGAAGGCCTTCCGAATTCGCCGATACGGCCTGCCCCGCGGGCGTGTGGAGGTGCATGACCGCATGCGCGTCCTCGCGCGCCATGTGGATCGCCGAATGGATGGTGAAGCCCGCCGGATTGGTGATGAACGGCGTCGGATCGACCGGATTGCCGCTCTCGTCGACCTTTACCAGAGACGAGGCAGTCACTTCCTCGAACATCAGCTGGTACGGGTTGAGCAGGAAATGATGCTCCGGCCCCGGAATCCGGGCGGACAGATGGGTGAAGATCAAATCGTCCCAGCCGTAACAAGCGACCATCCTGTAGGCGGCGGCGAGGTCGACGCGAATCGCCCATTCCTCGTCGCTGACCTTGCCCTGGAGCGACGGGATTTCGACCGATTCCAGTGGCCGGGTATCGCCCATTCCGCGGTTGATGGCGTCGACGCGGTTCATCGTGGCTGCTCCTGCCTGTCCGGATGGGCGGCGGCAAAGGCCTCCAGCCGGCTCGCATTCTCATCGGCTCGCACCAGCGTCGGGTAGTCGTCAAGCGCGACGTTGAAGCGGCGGGCGTTGTAGAGCTGCGGGACGAGGCAGATGTCGGCGGCTGTCGGAGCGTCGCCGCAGAGGAATTTGCCGGCTTTCGGCGCGGCCATCGCTTCGAGCGGCCCAAGGCCTTCGATGATCCAGTGCGCGTACCAGGCGTCAACCTCTTCCTGCGAATGGCCCAGCTCGCCCTTGAGATATTTGAGGACGCGCAAGTTGTTGAGCGGATGGATGTCGCACGCCACCATCATCGCTAGAGCGACGACGTGCACCCGCTCGGCGGCGGAGGCGGGGATCAGCGGCTGGTTCGGGAATCGGAGATCGAGATAGTTCAGGATGGCGAGGCTCTGCGTGAGCCGATGCCCGTCGATCTCCAGCATGGGCACGAAGCCTTGCGGATTGATCGCGCGATAGGCTTCCGACTTCTGCTGGCTTTCGAGCAGGTTGACCGGCCGGCTTTCGTACTCGACGCCCTTGAGGTTGAGCGCAATTCGCACGCGATAGGCGGCGGACGACCGATAGTAATCGTATAGGATGACCTGCGGCATGACTGCCGCCTAGCCGCTCACATCAACCGCGTCATGCGGCAAGTTCCGTCACTTGCGCGTTATTGCACCATGCCGTCGACCGTCATCCGCCGGTTCATGTACGTGCCCGATGCGCGGGAACTCACGATCCAGTTCATAACCGGACGCCGCTACGTCTATGCCGAGGTTTCGGAGGACGACATCCAGGCGTTCTGTTCCGCCTTCTCGAAAGGCGCGCACTTCAACCGATACATCCGCGACCATTTCCCTTGCCACGAGATCGCATCGGCCGGTGCAGACTAGAGGTTCTCGCCGTCCTCTTCGCTTTCGAAGATGCTCTCGATCGCATCGATGCGCGCCGAAAGCCGGACCGTTTCGCCCTCTACGTCGGCCACGAGCCCCGCTGGAATGAAGTGGTGATGCCCCTCATGGCTGCCTTGTCCGCTGCTGTCGCGGGTCAGCTTGATGCGGTCGCCTTCGATCCGGTCAATCTTCCCGATCGGCGTACCCTCGGCGTCGATCACCTGCATATGTTCGCGGACTTGGTCCAGGCTGCTCATGCTCGTCTCCTCGTATGACGTGGGACTCGGTACTGCCCTTGCATCAATACGCCTCGCTCGGAGTCATGTCTCTGCGCCTATTCATGACAGTATCGAGTCGCCGAGCCTAGCAGGTGTCGCGGAACCGGCTCCGGCAAGCTTCGTTCGTTACGCAACGATAACAGGTTCGACAGGGAGGTTGCATTATGGCGGACGATCGTGACGAAGTAGAACGCACGACCATTGTCGAAACTGGCAACGGTGGCGGTAGCGGCGGAGTTCTCGCCGTGGTCCTGCTGATCATCGTGGTTCTGGTCCTGCTGTTCCTTTTCCGGGATCAGCTAGGCTTCGGCGCCAGCAAGACCGAAGTCACCGTGCCCGAGCAGATCGAAGTCAACGTCAACTAAGATTGAGACCGAACGCGCGGTAGGCGAGTCCCGCGCGCCGCGGGCGCAGTCTCAACAGGGGCTGCGCCCGTTTGAATATCGGCGCGGCAAGCTTTAACGCGGCGCCATGCAGCGAACCGATCTCCGCTACATGAGCGGCTTTGGCGGCCATTTCGAGAGCGAGGCCGTCGAAGGTGCGCTTCCCAAGGGCCGCAATAGCCCGCAACGCCCGGCCTTCGGGCTCTACGCCGAGCAATTGTCGGGAAGCGCGTTCACGGCGCCGCGCCACGAGAACCGCCGGAGCTGGCTGTACCGGCTGCGGCCGACCGCGGACCACCGACCGTTCGAGCGCTACGACGGCGCAAAGCTCTTCGCGCCGGGGACGGTGAAGGAGCCGCTCGCGCCTAACCGCCTGCGTTGGGACCCGCCAGCGGACCTGCCGGCGGGCTGCGACTTCGTCGACGGAATGGTGACCATGCTCGCCAACCGCGACCCGTCGGACCTCGAGGGCGTCGCCGTCCACCTCTACCGGGCAAGCAAGTCGATGGATCGCCGGGTGTTCGTCGATGCCGACGGCGAGCTGCTGATTATTCCGCAAGACGGCGCGATCGAAATCCAGACGGAGCTCGGCCGCATCGAAGCAGGGCCGGGCGATGTCGCGCTCGTCCCGCGTGGGATGAAGTTCCGGGTCAAGCTGCTCGACGGTGAGGTGCGCGGCTATGTCGCGGAAAATCACGGGCTTCCGTTCCGCCTGCCCGACCTTGGGCCGATCGGCGCGAACGGCCTCGCCAATGCCCGCGACTTCGAAACGCCGGTCGCGTCCTACGAAGACCGCGACGAGCCGACCGAAGTCGTGCAGAAATATCTCGGCTCGCTGTGGACCACGACGCTCGATCATTCGCCGCTCGACGTCGTCGCCTGGCACGGAAATTATGCTCCATGGCGCTACGACCTCAACCGGTTCAACACCATCGGTTCGATCAGCTTCGACCACCCCGACCCGTCGATCTTCACGGTGCTGACCAGCCCGAGCAACGTCCCGGGCCGGGCGAACGCCGACTTCGTCATCTTCCCGCCTCGCTGGATGGTTGCCGAGGACACGTTCCGGCCGCCCTGGTTCCACCGCAACGTGATGAGCGAGGCTATGGGCCTCATCCACGGCGCCTATGATGCGAAGGCCGAGGGGTTTGCTCCGGGCGGGCTCAGCCTTCACAATCTGATGAGCGGGCACGGGCCCGATCTCGACAGCTGGAAGAAAGCCAGCGAGGCGGATCTGAAGCCAGCGAAGATCGAGAACACGCTCGCCTTCATGGTGGAAACCTGCTGGCCGTATCGCCCGACGCAGTTCGCGCTCGACCGTGCGCAGCCCGATTATGATCAGGCCTGGGCGGGCTTCCCGAAGGCGAAGCTCCCGTGACGGACAGAACCCACGATCCGTCAGCCGTCAGCTGGGTAGGCGGCGCCCAGCCGGGAAGCGATTTCCCGGTCCAGAACCTGCCGATCGGAATCTTCTCCGAGGACAAGGGATTGCGCCGCCCGGGCGTCGCCATCGGGGACTATGTCCTCGACCTTGCAGGCGTGTCCGACCTGCTTGACGAGGACTGGCGACAGGACCTGTCGCAGCCCGTCCTTAACGCCTGGCTTTCGCGCGGACCCGAGGCTCCACGCGCCCTCCGCGAGCGGCTGTTCGAGCTGCTGACCGACGAGCGCTATCGCGACGATTGCGAAGTGAACCTGATCGGCCAGAGCGAGGTCCGGCTGCACGTGCCGTGCCTCATCGGCGACTACACCGATTTCTACGTTGGCATTCATCATGCGACGAACGTCGGGAAGCAGTTCCGGCCCGACCAGCCGCTGCTCCCGAACTACAAATATGTGCCGATCGGCTACCACGGGCGGGCGAGCTCGGTGCGCCCTTCGGGCGAGCCGGTCGTGCGCCCGTCGGGGCAGCGCAAGGCGCCCGATGCGGACGCACCGGAATATGGAGCGAGCCGCCGCCTGGATTATGAGCTCGAGCTGGGGATCTGGGTGGGGCGCGGGAACGAGCTTGGCCAGCCGATCCCGATCGGCGAAGCAGGCGGCCACATCGCCGGCTATTGCCTGCTCAACGACTGGTCGGCGCGCGACCTTCAGGCGTGGGAGTATCAGCCGCTCGGGCCGTTCCTGGCAAAGAACTTCCTGACCAGCATCTCGCCTTGGATCGTCAGCCCGGACGCGTTGGCGCCGTTCCGGACGCCGATGCCGCCGCGGCCGGAAGGCGATCCGCAGCCGCTGCCCTATCTCGACGATGCCGCCGACCGCGAGCAGGGCGGGCTCGGAATCCAGCTCGAAGTCACGCTTTCGACCGAGAAGATGCGCGGCGCGGGGCTCGCGCCGCACGTGCTGTCGCGCGGCCAGGCCGATGCGGCGATGTACTGGAGCGCCGCGCAGATCGTGACGCATCACGCGTCCAACGGCTGCAACCTCCAGCCGGGCGACCTGATCGGCACGGGAACGCTTTCCACGGGGAGCGACGACGGGCTCGGATCGCTGCTCGAGATCAGTCGCGGCGGCAAGCAGCCGATTGAACTGCCGGGCGGCGAAACTCGCAGCTTCCTCGAAGATGGAGACGAGATCACCCTGCGTGCCTGGTGCGAGCGCGAAGGGGCCGTGCGGATCGGCCTCGGCGAATGTTCCGGCCGCATCGTTCCAGCCGTCTGACGCCTGCGCGACGGAATGGAGCTGTAACCGCTAGGCCCCGTGGAGCGAATAATCGCGCATGATGAAGGAAAGCATCAATCGCCGAGGCGCGATGGGCCTGGCCGGAGCGGGCATCGTTGCTGCGTTCTTGGCTTCGCGGCCGGGGTCCGCCAGGCCGGGCCGTCAATTCGAAGTTGCGAGGACTCCTGCCGATTGGCGGCGCATCCTTGGGCCGCAGCGCTACGCGATCTTGCGGGAGGCCGGCACGGAGCGCCCTTATTCCAGCCCGCTGAACAAGGAACATCGAAAAGGGACATTCGCCTGCGCGGGATGCGGACTGCCGCTGTTCAACTCGGCGGCGAAGTTCGACAGCAGGACCGGCTGGCCGAGCTTCTTCCGGCCCTTGCCGAAAGCGGTCGTAACCCGTCCTGACCACAGCCTGCTGATGGAACGGACCGAGGTGCTGTGTCGGCGCTGCGGCGGGCACCTCGGGCATGTTTTCGAGGATGGGCCTAGGCCGACCGGATTACGCTACTGCATGAACGGTTTGGCTCTGAAGTTTCGCCCTGCATGACCGGGCCAGCGGACGCCACAAAATGCTGCTGATCCTGCTGGCCTATCTCGGCGGCGTGCTGACGATCGTCAGCCCTTGCATCCTTCCGGTCCTGCCCTTCGTCTTTGCCCGCGCCGACCGAAGCTTCACCCGCAGCGCACTGCCGATGCTCTTTGGAATGGCGCTGACCTTCGCAATCGTGGCGACGCTCGCCGCGGTGGGTGGGGGATGGGCCGTTCGCGCGAACGAGATCGGACGCTGGGCGGCGCTCGTTCTACTCGCCTTGTTCGGGCTTGCGCTGCTCGTTCCGAAAATTTCGGACCGCCTTACGCGACCCTTGGTCGCGCTCGGGTCGCGCCTGTCCGAAAAAGCGGGGCAGCCGGGACAGGAGAGCATCGGCTCCTCGCTCGTGCTCGGTGTCGCGACGGGTCTTTTGTGGGCGCCGTGCGCCGGGCCGATCCTCGGAATCATCTTCACGGCCGCCGCGATCCAGGGCGCGAGCCTCAATACGAGCCTTTTGCTGCTCGCTTATGCGCTCGGTGCCGCCACCTCCCTTGCCCTGGCGCTGCTCGTCGGCGGCAGGCTGTTCGCCCGGATGAAGGGCTCACTCGGCACGAGCGAGCGAATCCGCCAGGTGCTGGGCGCACTCGTGCTCGTCGGAGTCGTCGCGATCGCGCTCGGCCTCGACACTCGCGTGCTGGCGAAACTGTCGAGCACGCAGACTGCGACTCTCGAAACCAGCCTCGCTCGCAAGCTCGGACTCGGCGGAGCCGAGGGGACGCAGGCGAAAATGGGGCCGGGCGGCCGGCTGGAACTTCCGGTGGAAGGCCAGCTGCCGTCGCTCGACGAGCTCGGGCCGTGGATCAACAGCGCCGGGCTCACTCGCGAACAGCTCAGGGGAAAGGTCGTGATGATCGACTTCTGGACCTACAGCTGCATCAACTGCATCCGCTCGATCCCCTACGTCCGCGCATGGCACGAGGCCTATGCTGACGATGGGCTGGTTGTGATCGGCATTCATGCGCCGGAATTCGCGTTCGAGCGGGACCCGGACAATGTGCGCAAGGCGGTCGCTGATCTCGGCATCCGTTACCCGGTCGCGCTCGACAACAAGCTCGTCGTGTGGACTGCGCTCAAGAACAATTACTGGCCCGCCCACTACTTCTTCGACGCGCAGGGGCGTCAGCGCTACCACCATTTCGGCGAAGGGAGTTACGGGCGATCCGAGATGGTGATCCGCCAGCTTCTCGCCGAAGCCGGGCGCGCACCGAGGACCGCCCGGATGTCTCAGGGCGTCACGCGCGGAGCAGAAATACCCGCAGCGATTGCGAGCATTCGATCGCCCGAAACCTACATCGGCTATTGGCGCTCGGACCGGTTCGTCTCGCCGGGAGGCCAAACGCGCGACGCGGCGAAGACCTACGCGCCCGCACCGCTCAAGCTCAACGACTGGTCGCTAGAGGGCAGTTGGACGATCAAGCGGCAAAGCGGCCTGCTGAACTCGGCCCCCGGAGTGATCGCATACCGTTTCCACTCACGCGACCTGCACCTCGTCCTCGCTGCGCCGAAGCCCGTGCGGTTCCGCGTAACCGTCGACGGCAAGCCGCCCGGACCCGACGCCGGCGTCGACGTGAAACCCGACGGCACGGGTGTGGTGACGAACGAGCGGCTCTACCAGCTCGTCCGGCAGAAGGGCGAAATCCGCGACCGCACCTTCCGCATCGAGTTCTTCGATCCGGGCGTCGAGGCGTTCGCCTTCACCTTCGGCTAGCGCTCGTTGTCCCAGATCATCGAGATGATCCGCCAGCCGTCTTCGGGATGGCGGAATAGCTGGATCGAATTGATCCCACGCCGCTCCACGCTCGAATCGTCGGGCGACGTCCGCGCTTCGTAATTGCTCCAGACGTGCGCCATGTTGCCGAACACGTCGATGCGGCGCGCGGTTTCGATTTCGTAGAAGTCATGGGCGTCGAAGAAAGGCTGCGTGTTCTCGGCGTACTCCTGGAGACCCATGATCTTCATCTCCGCGCGGCCGTCCTCTTCGACCCAGGTCCGGACCTGCCTGGCCCGAGGAAGGAAGGCATTGCGCTGCCGCGACCAGTCGCGCTGCCCCTTGGGGCCAGAGATCATCGCGTACATCTCGTCGATGACCGCGCCGATTTGCTCTTCGTCAGTCATGCCTTGATCTCGTTCACACGGGTCATCGCCAGCGCCGCCAGCGCCATCACCACCGCCGCGACCAGCATGGTCCAGATGGGCTCGTTCGGGAACACGGCTTTCATGATCGTTCCCATGACGGTCGCCACCAGCAGCTGCGGAACGACGATGAAGACATTGAACAGGCCCATGTAGATGCCGAGCTTCCGCTGCGGCAGGTTCGAAGCGAGGATCGCGTAGGGCATGGCAAGAATCGACGCCCAGGCAATGCCGACGCCGACCTCCGACAGGATCAGCCACTGCGGATCGCGGATGAACAGGAAGCTCGCATAGGCCGCTGCTCCGGCGAGGAGGCAGACCATATGCGTTCGCGCCTTGCCGATGCGACTGCTGAGCCAGGGCAGCAGCGTCAGCGCAGCGATTGCCGCCACGCCGTTGTATATCGCGAACAGGGTGCCGACGCGGTTGCCGGCGTCCTGGTAGCCCGAGCTCGCCGGGTCGGCAGATCCGAAGAAATATTGGGCGACAACCGGCGTCGTGTAGATCCACATGATGAAGAGCGCTGACCAGCTGAAGAACTGGACCAGCGCCAGCCTCTTCATGATCGCCGGCATTCCCGAGAAATCGCCGACGATATGGGCGAGCATGTTGGTCGTCTCGCCGCGTCGCGCGAGCGAGATGGCGATGATGCTCGCGAGCCCGTAGGCGATCAGCAGGCCGCCCAAGAGGTACATCTCCTTTTCGAGCTCCAGCTGCTCGACGCCGATGACTACGAGCGCGCCTGCGGCCATCCAGACCAGGCTCGACCCGAAGGTGCGCGAAGCGAGGGCGCGGATCGTCGTTTCGCCATCCGGATGGTCTGTGGTTTCCCCGAATGCCGCCATCTCTTCGGGCGAATATTCCTTCGTGGTGATGACGGTCCAAAGAACCGCGATGAACAGCGCCGCACCGCCGATCCAGAAGGCATAGCGGACCGTGTCGGGAATGCCGCCGTCGGGCGCGACGTTCGACACGCCCCCCATTTCGAGCGCGGGCGGGATCAGCGAGCCGAGCACCGCGCCGGCGCCGATGAAGGCGGTCTGCACCGCATATCCCGCGGTGTGCTGGTCCTTGCGCAGCATGTCACCGACGAAAGCGCGAAAGGGCTCCATTGAAATGTTCAGGCTGGCATCGAGCATCCACAGCAGCAGCGCCGCGAACAGCAGCGCCGGCGCGAGCGGCATCAGGAACAGCGACAAAGCCGCAAGGATAGCGCCCAGGACGAAGTACGGGCGGCGGCGGCCGAGGCGTCCGAGCCAGGTCCGGTCGGACATATGCCCGATGATCGGCTGGACCAGCAGGCCGGTCAGCGGCGCCGCGACCCACAGCGCCGGAAGGTCGTCGAGGCTCGATCCGAGCGATTGGAAGATGCGCGACATGTTCGCGTTCTGAAGCGCGAAGCCGATCTGGATGCCGAAGAAGCCGAACGAAATGTTCCACAGGCCGGCAAGGCTCTGCCGGGGTTTTTGACTATCGCGCATCGTCTCTCCCTCACGCGCTCACGCGCAAGCTGGCAGAACAATTGCGGTTGGACAACGAGGGGCCAGGTCAGGCCGGGCGGCTGGATTCGCGGATGACCAGCTTGACGGGCAGAAGCTGCGATCGGGCCGTGCCGTATTCGACCGCCTCGACGGCAGCTTCCACCAATGTCTCGCCGGCCTTGTAGCTGTCCTGGCGGACGGTGCTCAGCGGCGGACTCGAGAGGCTGGCGGAGGGGATGTCGTCGAAGCCGACGATTGCGACTTCGTCGGGGATGGAGCGTCCCAGGTTCTGAAGAACGTGCATCGCGCCGATGGCCGTCACGTCGCACGCGGCGAAGACGGCATCGAACTGCGCGCCGCGCCGGAGGAGTTCCTCAACCGCCTCGCGGCCTGCCTGTTCACTCGGCTCCGCATCGACCTGAAGGCGCTCGTCAGGCTCTATTCCTGCAGCACGCAAGGCGCGGCAGTAGCCCCGCCAGCGGTCGTGGAATTCCTGGAAACCCGGATCGTCGGTTCCTATAAAGGCGATCGAGCGCCGGCCGCTCTGAAGCAGATGCTCGGTCGCATCGAAGCCGCCTTGCTCATTGTCCGAGCCCACCGTCGTTCCGAGCTGGCTGCCGCCGGTCGTGCCCCAACGGACGAAATGCGTGCCGCGCTCGACCAGGCTCTTCAGCACCGGCTCGGACTGGTAATAATCGCCGTAGCCCATGAGAATGATCCCATCGGCCCTGTGCGTGTCGGCATAATCGACGTGCCAGTCCGACGAGAGCTGCTGGAACGAGATCAGCAGGTCGTACCCCATGTCGGCGCATTTGCGGACCATCGCGCCCAGCATCGACAAGTAGAACGGGTTGATCAGGTTGCCGTCGACC
>DASUVP010000198.1:0-6608 GCA_036378895.1 Sphingomicrobium sp. | reverse complement strand
ACCCCGTGCCGGTCGGCATCTGGAGCTGGATCGGCTGACCACTCGCGTGAGCCGCACTGGCGCGCTAAACCGTCCGCAATGACACGGAAATTCTTCGGCACCGACGGCATCCGCGGCCTCACTAACAGCGAGCCGATGACGGCCGAGACGGCGCTTCGCGTCGGGCAGGCGGCGGGAGCGCACTTCCTTCGCGGCGATCACCGCCATCGGGTGGTGATTGGCAAGGACACGCGCCTGTCAGGCTACATGATGGAATCGGCGATGGTCGCCGGATTCACCTCGGTCGGGATGGACGTGGTCTTGCTCGGGCCGATGCCGACCCCGGCGGTCGCGATGCTCACGCGCTCGATGCGCGCCGACATCGGCGTGATGATCTCCGCCTCGCACAATCCGTTCGCCGACAATGGCATCAAGCTGTTCGGGCCGGATGGATACAAGTTGAGCGACAAAACAGAGGCGGCGATCGAGCGGAAGATCGAGAGCGGCGTGAAGCTGGTCGCGGCGGAAAAGATCGGCCGCGCCCGCCGGATCGACGACGCCCGCGGCCGCTACATCCACCACGTGAAGTCGACCTTTCCCGAGCGCCTGCGGCTCGACGGGCTGAAGATCGTCGTCGATTGCGCCAACGGGGCTGCGTACCACGTCGCGCCAGAGGCGCTGTGGGAGCTCGGCGCAGACGTCATTCCCCTTGGGGTGAAGCCCGACGGCCTCAACATCAACGACGGTTGCGGGTCGACCAAGCCGCAGCTCCTGCAGGAGATCGTCGTCGCAAGCGGGGCCGACATCGGAATCGCGCTCGACGGTGATGCCGACCGGCTGATCGTGGTCGACGAAAAGGGCCGGATCATCGACGGCGACCAGATGATGGCGCTGGTTGCGCTCGACCTTCAACGGCGCGGCGAGCTGCGCGGCGGTTCGGTCGTTGCGACGGTCATGTCCAACCTCGGGCTCGAACGGCTGCTCCAGAACGAGGGGATCGGCCTCATCCGGACCGCGGTCGGCGACCGCTATGTGCTCGAGGCGATGCGCGAGAAGAAGTGCAACGTCGGCGGCGAGCAGTCCGGCCACATCATCCTCAGCGACCATTCGACGACGGGCGACGGCCTGGTTGCGGCGCTTCAGGTGCTCGCCGCCCTGGTCGACAGCGGTAAACCCTCGAGCGAGGTGCTCCACCTGTTCGACCCGGTCCCGCAGCTTCTCAAAAACGTCCGGTTCAACGGCGGCATGGCGCCGCTCGAAACCGACAGCGTGCAGCAGCGCATCGCGGCCGCCGAAGTCGAGCTCGAAGGCCGCGGCCGGCTCGTGATCCGCAAATCGGGCACGGAGCCGCTAATCCGGGTCATGGCCGAGGGCGACGATCCGAAGCTCGTGGAGCGGCTGGTCGACGACATCTGCGAGGCCGTGCAAAACGCGGCGTGAACCCTTTGTTCGCTTTTGCGCTCCAAACGAAACCGTTGTGAGAATGGATAATTTCTCTCCGCATGGCGCCAGAAGCGCAGCAATGACCGCAAAACCCGCGCGAATCCTGGTGATCGCCGGCTCCGACTCCGGCGGCGGTGCAGGCATTCAGGCCGACATCAAGACAATCACCATGCTTGGCGGTCACGCCATGACCGCGGTCACCGCTGTCACCGCCCAGAACACGACCGGCGTCACCGCCGTCCATCCCGTCCCGGCGGAAGTGATCCTCGCCCAGATCGACGCGGTCGTCGAAGATATCGGCGTCGATGCCGTGAAGATCGGCATGATCGGAAGCGTCTTTGCCGCCGAGCAGATCGCGATCCGGCTGGAGAAGATGCGGGACGCCAACCCGAACCTTCCGATCGTCTTCGACCCCGTAATGGTGGCCACGAGCGGCTCGTCTCTCGCCGATGATGCGACGATCGCTGCTTTCGGCCCGCTGATGGATCTTGCGACCATCACGACACCGAATCTTCCGGAGCTGGCGCGCCTCAGCGACCAGGAAGATCCGGTCGCAGCGGCGCTCGGCCTCGTTGGCGAGCATGGCTGTGCGGTGCTCATCAAGGGCGGCCACGACGAGGGCGACACGCTCGCGGACGCCCTGATCGAGACCGACAATATGACGAGCTGGCAGGGCCAGCGCATCGACACCACCAGCACGCATGGCACCGGGTGCACCCTGGCGAGCGCGATCGCCTGCTTTCTGGGGCAGGGTGACAGCCTGACTTCGGCGGTCGAGCGAGCGCGGACGTTCGTCCGCGTCGCGCTCTACGCCGCGCCAGACCTTGGGAAGGGAGCGGGGCCAGTCGGATCGACCAGCGTCCGGCTCGATATCGGTCCCGGTCCGCGGCTCAATCAGGTCACGCTGACCGTCAAGGACTACGCCAAGTCCGTCGACTTCTACTCGAAGCTTGGGCTGAAGCAGATCGTCGACAGCCCGGAGAACCAGTACGCCCGATTCGAGACCTTTGGCGGCGCGACGCTGTCGATCCAGGCCGACCCGGAAGAGACGATCAGCGCAACGACCGCCGTCTATCTCGAGTGCGACGATCTCGACGTGCGCGTCGAGAGGCTCGCCCGTCTCGGGATCCTGCTCGAGCATGCGCCGAGGAACCAGCCGTGGATGTGGCGCGAGGCGAGGCTTCGCGACCCGTCGGGCAACATCATTTTCCTCTACAAGGCCGGTGAGGCACGACGCTTCCCGCCCTGGCGCGTCGAATAATCCACAGCTTTGCGAGTCGCCGTCTGGCGACTCATGGAACCGATCCATAGGCTTAGGGCATGCCGCGCCGCTGCTCCTTCAAGATCGAGCTGGATTTCCCGCAACCGCTCGCCGGCGTGGACGAGGCGGGATGCGCGCCGCTCGCGGGCCCCGTGGTCGCCGCCGCATGCATTCTAGACCGCAACAAGTTCCCGCGCGGCATCGACGATTCGAAGAACCTTCCGCTGGAGAAGCGCGAGGCGCTTTACGTCCGGATCACCAAGGTTGCGCGCTGGGGCGTGGGCATGGCGAGCGTCGAGGAGATCGACAGCATCAACATCTACTGGGCGCGGATGCTGGCGATGACCCGCGCTGTCGAGGCCCTCGGGGAGGACCCGGCCTGGGTATTGGTGGACGGCAACGCCTGCCCGAAGTGGCAGCGGCCCTCGAAGGCGATCGTCGACGGCGACGCCCGGTGCCGCTCGATCGCCGCCGCTTCGATCATCGCCAAGGTCACGCGCGACCGGATGATGGCCGAGCATGCGAAGACCTATCCGGGCTATGGATGGGAGCGGAACCGCGGCTATCCGACGCCTGATCACCGCCGCGCGCTGCGCGAGCTCGGACCAACGCCGCTCCATCGCCGAAGCTTCGGCCTAGTACGCGAGATCATGGCCGCTGCCGCCCAGCCCGAACTGCAGCTTCCGGAAATCGCGGTCGCGAGTCCTTTGAGTCACACCACCACGGATTGAGTCCTGCCGCCCCAAGCGGACTCAATATCTTGTGGTCGAGTCTTCGGGGACTCTCTTCGTTCTGCGGCAGCCCAGAAGAGCGTTAACCTCTGTTTGCTTGACCGCGAGTCGGGCCTGACTCACCTTTCGACGCAAAGGGGGCACAGTCGCATGAACCTTATCGCCCGCATTGCGGAGACCGAGGGCGCTTTGCGCCCACGATCCAGTACCAAGCCCAAGCGCGACCTTCCGTTCGACGAAATCCTGATGGGCGACTGCATCGCTGAGATGGCGCGCCTGCCCGACAAGTCAGTCGACATGATCTTCGCCGACCCGCCGTACAATCTTCAGCTGGGCGGCGATCTCTTCCGTCCCGAGGGCGGCCGGGTCGACGCCGTCGACGACGAATGGGACAAGTTCGACAGCCTCGCCGCCTACGACGATTTCACCCGCGACTGGCTCGCCGAGGCTCGCCGTATCCTGAAGGACAACGGCACGATCTGGGTGATCGGCAGTTATCACAACATTTTCCGCGTCGGCGCGCTGCTGCAGGACGCCGAGTTCTGGATCCTGAACGACGTTATCTGGCGCAAGGCGAACCCGATGCCGAACTTCCGCGGCACGCGCTTCACCAACGCGCACGAGACCCTGATCTGGTGCGCCAAGGACGAGAAGGCGCGCTACACCTTCAACTATCGCGCAATGAAGGCGCTCAATGACGATCTCCAGATGCGCTCCGACTGGGTGCTGCCGATCTGCAGCGGGCAGGAGCGGGTGAAGGACGATGAGGGCGCAAAGGCGCACCCGACGCAGAAGCCGGAGGCATTGCTCTATCGCATCCTGCTGGCCTGCACGAAGCCAGGTGACGTCGTGCTCGACCCGTTCTTCGGCACTGGGACAACGGGCGCGGTTGCGCGTCGCTTGGGCCGCCGCTGGATCGGTATCGAGCGCGAGCTTTCCTACGTGAAGGTGGCGAAGCAACGCATAGCCTCAACTCTTCCGCTGGATGAAAGCGCGATGCAGGTGGTGCCGGACAAACGGTCGGCCCCGCGCGTCGCCTTTGGACTTCTCGTTGAAAGCGGGACGGTCGCGCCCGGAACCTTGCTGACGGATTCGAAGCGTCGCTGGCAGGCGAAGGTCTGCGCGGACGGTTCCATCGCTTGCGAGGCCCATGCCGGTTCGATCCACAAGGTCGGCGCCGCACTGCAGGGCGCGCCGTCGTGCAACGGCTGGAGCTTCTGGCACGTCGAGGAAGGCGGCAAGTTGCAGCCGATCGACGCGCTTCGGCAAAGGCACTTGGCCGGTCTCAGCTAAGGTGCCATTGCTCCGCTCTAGATGAGCAATGTTCGAAATTTCGCGGTCGTGATCCTCGCGGCGGGGCAGGGCACCCGCATGCGTTCCGACACCCACAAGGTGCTGCACCCGATCGCGGGCAAGGCGCTGCTGATGCACCTGCTCGACAGCGTCGACCGGCTGGGCGCGGAAAAACGCGTGGTCGTTGTCGGCAAGGGCCGTGACCAGGTCGAAAAGGCGCTCAGCGGACGCGATGTCAGCATCGCGCATCAGGCGGAGCAGAAAGGCACCGCCCATGCCGTTCAGCAGGCGAGCGATGCGCTCGCGGGCTACGACGGCGCGGTCCTGATCCTCTACGGCGACACCCCGTTCGTGGAGCCCGAAACGCTCCAGCGGATGCTTGACAGGCTCGACGGCGAAGGCGGCCCTGGCGTTGTGGTGCTGGCGTCCACTCCCGCGGATCCTCTCAAGTACGGGCGCATCATCCTCGGACAGGGCGATCACATCGCGAAGATGGTCGAGTATAAGGATGCGACGGAGGAGGAGCGCGCGGTCCGCCTTTGCAACAGCGGCATGATGGCGGTCCACGCAAACGACCTGTTCCGCTGGCTCGATCAGGTCGGCAACGACAACGCCGCCGGCGAATTTTATCTGCCCGACGTCGTGAACATCGCCGCCGCGGAAGGCCGCGACGCGGTTGTAATCGAAGGCGATCCTTACGAGACCGCAGGCGTCAACAGCCGCGCCGAGCTCGCGCATCTCGAGCTCGACTGGCAGCGCCGGAGACGCGAGCAGGCCCTTCAGGACGGCGCAACCCTGATCGATCCCGAAAGCGTTTGGTTCGCGGCAGACACCAAGCTCGGCCGCGACGTGACCGTCGAGCCGCACGTCGTCTTCGGTCCCGGCGTGGAGGTCGCCGACGGCGCTACCATCAAAGCCTTCAGCCACATCGAGGGCGCGATAATAGCGACCAAGGCCGTGATCGGCCCCTTCGCGCGCCTCCGCCCCGGAGCGAAGATCGGCGAGAAGGCGAAGGTCGGCAATTTCGTGGAAGTGAAGAAGGCCGTGCTCGGACGCGGTGCCAAGGCCAATCACCTGTCCTACATTGGCGATGCCGACGTAGGCGCCGACGCGAACATCGGGGCCGGTACGATCACGTGCAATTATGATGGGTTCGGCAAGTACAATACGGTCATCGGAGAGGGTGCTTTTATCGGCTCGAACACCGCCTTGGTCGCTCCCGTTACGGTGGGCGATGGAGCGATCGTCGGTGCCGGATCGGTCATCACCAAGGATGTCGAGCCCGACAGCCTCGCCGTGGAACGCAATGAGCAAAAGGGCATTGCCGGCTGGGCCAGGCGCTTCCGCGAGAAGATGAGGCGAAAAGCCGCCGAATAACTTGCCACGATATCACGATATGATATCATGATGTCATGCGAACGCTTGTAGACATTCCTGACGACGACATCGAGCAGCTGGACGCTCTCGCGATGCGGGAGAAGAAATCGCGCGCGGCCGAGATTCGCGAGGCGATCCGGCAATATCTTGCGAGCAAGTCGAGCAACGATTGGATCAGGCGCGGCGCCGGCTATTGGAAGGACCGCACCGATATCGGCGACGCGGTCGAATACCAGCGCGCGGCGCGCGAAGACCGTTAATTCGACTGACCGTGTCCGATCCCTTCTTCGACACCAATATCGTCATCGATTGGCTGTTCGATCGCGCGCCGGCCATTACGGAACTATCGCGCTATCGACGTCACCGGATCAGTCGCATCGTCTGGACTGAAATTCTGGCCGGTGAGCCACTACATTCGCGGTCGCAAATACAGCAGCTTCTCTCCAGCTTCGAAGTCGTCGAGATCGATGGAAGGATTGCAGGCGCGGCAGCCGATATTCGATTTAGGACGCGGATGAAGCTTC
>DASUVP010000197.1:0-3212 GCA_036378895.1 Sphingomicrobium sp. | reverse complement strand
TTCCGTCGAGTCATCGAACTCGCTGCCCTGGTCACTCGACCGCATGGTCTCGGTCCAGTCGCTGATCTGGTCGCTGAGGTTGCTGAGCTGCTCGCTGATCTGGTTTCGTTTCGACCACAGAAATACGCCGGCGCCGACCGCAGCGGCCGCGGTCGCTGCCGCCGCGATCGGGCGATCGCGGGCCGTGTCGATCCAGCCGCTGCCGTACTGGTTGCGGCCCTCGGGATTGTTGTTCCGGCGCCCACGCTGATTGTTCCTTGCCATTACGCTCACTCCTCCTCGTTTCGTTGGGATTTCAACGCGCTGGATCGATCCATGTTTCGGGCCAGCGGCGAGGAGAGGCGAGGAAGCGACGGATGCCGGAACGAGGCGCTTTAAAGCTGTTCGAGGAGGGTTTCGGCGCTCGAAGCGCGGTACTCTCCGGGGGCTTCGACGTTGAGCTGTTCGACTACTCCGTCGTTGACGAGCATCGAATAGCGCTGGCTGCGCTTGCCCATTCCGAACTTGCTTCCGTCCATGGTCAGTCCGACCGCGTCGGCGAAGGCGCCATTGCCGTCGGCGAGCATGGTGATGTCGTCCGATCCATCGGCCTTGTTCCAGGCGCCCATCACGAACGCGTCGTTGACGGAGATGCAGGCGATCTCGTCGACGCCCTTGCCCTTCAGCTCCGACGCCTTCTCGACATAGGACGGCAGGTGGCGCGCCGAACAGGTCGGAGTGAACGCGCCAGGGACCGCGAACAGCGCCACACGGCGGCCTCGGAAGAAATCCGTGCTCGTGGTCTGCTCCGGCCCGTCCGCCGTGGCGACGGTGAGGGGAACGTCCGGAAGGCGGTCGCCGACATTGATGGTCATCGTGAGTCTCCTGAAAGGGAATTCGGCTGAAGCCCCTACAGCCGCGACGGGTGTCTGCTCAAGGCTTGCCCGCCGCGCCGCCGCGGCTCATTACCGTTGTAATGGACGAGCCGCGTTTCCTGTCGGGCAAGCTGTTGTTGGCGATGCCCGGAATGGCCGATCCGCGTTTCGAACGCGCCGTGATCGCCTTGTGCGTGCATGATGAGAATGGAGCCGTTGGAATCGGCATCGGCCAGAAGCGGGCGGGGATGCGGTTTCGCGCTCTCCTCCAGCAGCTCGATATCGAGCCCGGGGAGGCGCCCGATTGCGCGGTCCACCATGGCGGCCCGGTCGAGCCGGGAAGGGGCTTCGTCCTCCATTCCACCGACTGGGGCGGGCAGGACTCGCTCCAGGTCAACGGCCCGAACGGTAAGGTCTTCGCCATGACGGGCACTATCGACGTCCTGAAGGCGATCGCCGAAGGGAAGGGCCCGTCCCGGTGGATCGCGGCGCTCGGCTATGCCGGCTGGGGTGAAGGGCAGCTCGAGGAGGAGATGACCCGCCACGGCTGGTTCGCCGCCGATGGCAGCGAGCAGCTGCTGTTCGACACGCCGACAGACGAACGTTGGGCCGCCGCCTTCAAAGCTGAAGGAGTCGATACGCGGCTGCTCTCCAGCGAGACGGGCGCCGCCTAGTCCCGTTTCGGCATATAAAGAATTCTTTATATTTGCTTTGACGGCTCGCTGCGGGTAGGGGCTGCGGCGACGCGCAAGTGCGCACTATCTAACAGAACCGGAGATTTTTGACGTGGCGACCCAGGCTGAAACCCGTTTCACCGATTATGTCGTGAAGGACCTCGGCCTCGCCGATTTCGGACGCAAGGAAATCGAGATCGCCGAGACGGAAATGCCGGGCCTGATGGCGCTGCGCGAGGAATATGGCGCGTCGAAGCCGCTGAAGGGTGCCCGCATCACCGGCTCGCTGCACATGACGATCCAGACCGCGGTTCTGATCGAGACTCTAGCGCACCTCGGTGCCCAGATCCGCTGGGCAAGCTGCAACATCTTCTCGACGCAGGATCATGCGGCGGCGGCGATCGCGGCGCGCGGCATTCCGGTGTTCGCCGTGAAGGGCGAGACGCTCGAAGAATATTGGGATTACGTCACCAAGATCTTCGACTGGGGCCGCGACACCACCTGCAACATGATCCTCGATGATGGCGGCGACGCGACCATGTTCGCGCTGTGGGGCTATCGCGTCGAGAAGGGCGAGGAGCTGTTCGCTCCCTCGAACGAGGAAGAGGAAATCTTCGTCGCGACGCTGAAGAAGTTCCTGGCCGAGCGCCCCGGCTACCTCACCAAGACCGTCGAAGCGATCAAGGGCGTTTCCGAAGAGACGACCACCGGCGTTCACCGGCTCTACGACCTCGCCAAGAAGGGCAAGCTCCCGTTCCCGGCGATCAACGTCAACGACAGCGTCACCAAGTCGAAGTTCGACAACCTCTACGGCTGCAAGGAATCGCTGGTCGACGCCATCCGCCGCGCGACCGACGTCATGCTCGCCGGCAAGGTCGCCTGCGTTGCCGGCTTCGGCGACGTCGGCAAAGGCTCGGCCGCTTCGCTCCGCAACGGCGGCGCGCGCGTCATCGTTACGGAGGTCGATCCAATCTGCGCTCTGCAGGCCGCGATGGAAGGTTATGAAGTCGTGACGATGGAGGAGGCCGCTCCGCGCGCCGACATCTTCGTCACCGCGACCGGCAACATGGACGTCATTACGCTCGATCACATGCGGGCGATGAAGAACATGGCGATCGTGTCGAACATCGGTCACTTCGACAGCGAGATCCAGATTGGCGCGCTGTCGAACATGAAGTGGACCGAGATCAAGCCGCAGGTTGACGAGGTCGAATTCCCGGACGGCAAGAAGATCATCGTCCTGTCGAAGGGCCGCCTGGTCAACCTGGGCAACGCGACCGGCCACCCGAGCTTCGTGATGAGTTCGTCCTTCACCAACCAGGTGCTGGCGCAGATCGAGCTGTGGACGAAGAACGACCAGTACAAGAACGACGTGTACGTTCTTCCGAAGCACCTCGACGAGAAGGTCGCGGCGCTGCACCTCCACAAGCTGGGTGTTCACCTGACCAAGCTCAACGACAAGCAGGCGGCCTATATCGGCGTGTCGGCTGAAGGCCCGTTCAAGCCCGAGCATTACCGCTACTAGTCCATTCGCGGGAACTGTTGCCCGATACCGGCAGCGTCCGTAAGCGCTGCCGCTAGGGCCACACACCCACTGATCGACGAGCAACTCGAGGCGCTCGCGCGCCGCGATCCTCGCAAGGCGCACGACGAAGCGCGCCGGCGCGTATCGCAGGATGTCGAG
>DASUVP010000196.1:0-5616 GCA_036378895.1 Sphingomicrobium sp. | reverse complement strand
ATGAAGCTTCTTGACGCGCTCATTCTGGCGACCGCCCAGACCAGCGGTGCGATACTCGTCACCCGAAACACCGAGGATTTCCCGGAAACGATGCCGGGCGTCCGAGTCCCCTACAAACTCTAGTTCGGAAGCCATCTATGTGCGGAATCGTTGGAATCGTTGGCAAAAGCGAAGTCGCGCAACGCTTGTTCGACGGGCTCAAGCGGCTCGAATATCGCGGCTACGATAGCGCGGGCATCTGCACGATCGATCAGGGCGAGCTCGTCCGCCGCCGGGCGGAAGGGAAGCTCGACAATCTCGCGCGCGAGCTGAGCCGTGAGCCACTCGGCGGCACCATCGGCATTGCCCACACGCGCTGGGCGACGCACGGAGCGCCCACCGTCGACAATGCCCACCCGCACATCGTCGGACCGGTGGCAATCGTCCACAACGGCATCATCGAGAACTTCAAGCCGCTCCGCGAGGAACTCATTGCCGATGGGCGCGAGTTCAAGAGCGAGACGGATACGGAGGTCGTCGCGCACCTGGTCGCTCGCGAGGTCGAGAATGGAGCGGCCCCGCAGGATGCCGTGGCGACCGTCCTGCCGCGGCTTCAGGGCGCCTTCGCGATCGCCTTCCTGTTCCGCGATTATCCGGACCTGATCATCGGCGCGCGCATGGGTGCGCCGCTGACGGTAGGCTACGGTGATGGCGAGAATTACCTTGGATCCGACGCCCTAGCCGTCGCGCCGTGGACGCAGCGCATTGCTTATCTCGACGAGGGCGACTGGGCGATCGTCCGGCGCGACAGCATCGAGATCTTCGACCGCGAGAACGAGCGGGTCGAGCGCGAGATCGTTGAGTCCGGCGCGTCGGCGGCGCCCGTCGAGAAGGGCAATTACCGCCACTACATGCAGAAGGAGATTTTCGAGCAGCCGATCGTGGTTGCCCAGACTCTCCAGAGCTATGTTCGGCCGTTCGAAGGGGAGGTGGCGCTACCTACCGGCGACCTGGACCTAGCCACAATTGGGCGAGTCACGATAGTCGCCTGCGGGACCAGCTTCTACGCCGGCATGGTCGCCAAATATTGGATCGAGCAGTTCGCGCGGGTCCCGGTCGACATCGATGTGGCCAGCGAGTTCCGCTACCGTCAGCCGGTGCTTGAGCCCGGAGGGCTAGCGCTTTTCATCAGCCAGTCGGGCGAGACGGCGGACACGCTCGCCGCGCTCCGTCACGCACGCAGCGAGCAGCAGCGCATCGCGGTCGTCGTCAACGTGCCGACGAGCTCCATGGCACGCGAGGCCGACCTGCTGCTTCCGACCCATGCCGGCCCCGAGATTGGCGTCGCATCGACCAAGGCCTTCACCTGCCAGCTCGCGGTCCTCGCGGCACTCTCCGCCAACCTGGCGCGGGCCAAGGGCCGGCTCACGCGGGAAGAAGAACAGGAGATTGTCGCGCACCTGCAGGAAGCACCGGCCGCTCTGAACGCCGCGCTCGGCCATGACGACGACATCGCCGCCATGGCCCATCTCATCGCTCCGGCGCGCGACGTTCTCTACCTCGGCCGCGGTCCCGATTATCCGTTGGCGCTCGAAGGCGCGTTGAAGCTCAAGGAAATCAGCTACATCCACGCCGAAGGTTATGCGGCGGGCGAGATGAAGCACGGGCCGATCGCGCTCATCGATGAAGCGGTGCCGGTGATCGTGCTGGCTCCCTCCGGCCCGCTGTTCGAGAAGACGGTCAGCAACATGCAGGAGGTTCGGGCCCGCGGCGGCAAGATCGTTCTTATCAGCGACGCAAAGGGGCTCGAAGAAGCGGGCGAGGGCTGCATCGCGACCATCGAGATGCCCGAGGTCCATCCTCTGATCGCGCCGCTCGTCTATGCGGTACCGGTGCAGCTCCTCGCCTATCACGTCGCGGTGACCAAGGGGACGGATGTCGACCAGCCGCGCAACCTCGCGAAGAGCGTCACGGTCGAGTAGACGTTTCGCCGATGAAGCACATCGGCATCCTCGCACACAGCTTCGAAGGCGCGACCCTTTGCTTTCGCACGGCCTGCCTGGAGGGCGTGGCCCGGCTCGGCCCGCATATGCATCCCGAGGTCACGTTAACGTGCTCGCCCATGGCGCTTGTCCTCGACGCGTGGGAGCGCGGCGACAATGCGGAGCTCCGCACGTACTTCATGAAGGATGCGAAGAAGCTGGCGGCGGCCGGTGCGGACTTCTTCGTGCTCCCCGACAATACCGCCCATATCGCAATGGAGTCGCCCGGGAGTCCGTTCTCAATTCCGGGACTGAATATCGGCGAGGTCGTGGCGGAGGAGGCTGCGCTCGGCGGCCGCAAGAAGGTCGCTATCCTCGGAACCAAATATACGATGAACGGGCCGGTTTACCCCGGCGCGCTCGGGCGCCGCGGGATCGGCTGGGCGGTGCCGTCGCCGGAGGACCAGAAGATCGTCAATGAGGTAATCTTCGACGAGCTCTGTCTTGGGACCTTCAAGGACGAGTCCCGCGAGGCTTACGTCCGGATCATCGAGACGCTGGAGGCCGAGGGATGCGACGCGGTCGCGCTCGTCTGCACGGAGATCCCGCTGCTGATCACGTCGGACGTCTCGCCCTTGCCGACGCTGGATTCGACGCGGCTGCTCGCGAAGGCGGCGGTCGAGGTCGCGATTGGCGAGCGGCCCATGCCGTCCTGGCGAGGCGGTCCGCTGTCCTAAGTCGGGGCAGGCCGACCGAAATCATTGAATTGTCAAATGGTTGTTATATCCTCCGAGCCGTGGGGGAGGTGAGTGATGGGTTACTCACAGCCGGTGCGGATGGTCCAGGCGGCTGCCGCTCAAGATGATCTCGCGGACTATTGGCGGGACGGCTACGCAATCATCCGGGGTTTTTTCAGCGCCGACGAAATTGCCGAAATCGGCGCCGCGGTCGACCAGCTTCATGCCGAGGGATTGAGCCACCGGCGGTGCTTCCGGCACGGCAACCTCTTCTACAATGTTGCAGCAGGGACCGACGGCGAGCCCCTGGTCCGCATGGTTCAGTGGCCCTCCTATCACCAGCCGGTGCTTAATCAGGTTCGGCTCGCCACGCGCATCGCGGAGCTTCTGGAGCCGCTGATCGGCCGCAACCTCAAGCAGATCATCAACCAGATTCACTGGAAGGCGCCGGGCTCGCTCGGCGACTTCGCCTGGCACCAGGACAGCAAGTCCCGCCGCCCCGCTTCAGCCTTCCGCAACCTCGCGGACTCCTATGTGCAGACCGGCCTTGCGCTAGACCCGCACACGCCGGAATCCGGATGCCTGCGCTTCATTCCCGGCAGCCACCTGCGCGGCGATCTTCAGATGGGCTGCTCGACCCACTCACTCGGGGTCGCGATGAAGGATGCGGCGCTCGAAGCCGTCGGACTGTCCGCGGACGACGCGATCGATGTCTTGCTGGAACCGGGCGACCTCGCGGTCTGGAACCCCTATCTCGTGCATGGTTCCGGCACGAACCGATCCGGCCACAAGCGCCGGTTCTACATCAACGGCTACGTCCGAGCCGATGATTGCGATCGTGGGGAATGGGCGTTCCGCAATGGCAAGCCAGTTCCATTCGGGCCGAAGCCCGCGCTGGTCCACTACGAAGAACTGCTGCAGCGGCCCGGACCGCATTACGTCTGAAGACTATTCAGCGGCCTCTCGGGTCGCTTCGAGCTGCCGGATGTGGCGGGCGATGCGCTCGTAGAGAAAGTCGATGACGACCCGGACGCGAGGCGTGTGACGCACTCGCTCATGGGTCACCAGCCACATCGATCGGCCGTGACCGGCCTTCGGCGGCACGCACTGGATGAGGTCAGGGTCGACGTCGGCGACGATGCAGGGAAGCACCGCAATTCCAAGGCCCGAGCGGATTGCCGACATCATCCCCATCGCCGAGGCGTGATGCATGATGACCCGGTCATCGAGTCCAAGATCGTGCAGCCAGGCGGAATATGCCCGCCACAACTTTGGCCCGCCGCCACCGATGAAGCCGTGCTTCCTCAACTCGTCCCGGTTGGTCGGGACACCATGCTTCGCTGCATATTCGCGGCTGCAGTAAAGCGTCCAGTCGTCATCGCAGAGCCGCCGGCCCACGACGCCCGCGCCAAGATCGCCATAGGCGCTGCGCAATGCGATGTCGGCTTCGCCCTCGCCAAGGTCGCGGAACTCCTGGCTGTCATCCAGCTCGATCAGGATCTCGGGATGGCGCTCGTGCAGCTCCCGCAGCATTGGGGCAAGGAGGCTGAACCCAAAGATTTCCTGGGTCGTGATGCGAACAGTCCCGGTCGTGTCGCGAGCGAGCGCGGCGGAAGCCTCGGAAAAGCCGGAAGCCGCTCGCTCGACCTGATGGGCGCGCTCCACAAGGCCGGCGCCCTCGGGCGTGAGTGCATATCCGGCCTGTCGTTTTTCGAACAGCTTGACGCCGAGCGCCTCTTCCAGCGCGGCGATGCGGCGGGCTACCGTTGTCTGGCTGACCCGAAGCTCCCGCGCGGCCGCAAGCGTGCTCCCATCGCGGACGATGGCAAGGAAATAGCGAAGGTCGTTCCAGTCGAGCATTGGCGCCCATTTAGCGCCTTTAGGCGCTACCCGCGTTCTGCAATTTTGCAGAACCATAGCACGATATCGTTGCTTACACGAACCGGTTTGGGGGATTATTTGGAAGGTCGCGCCGGGAAACCCCGGTCCTTAAAAACAAGGGGTAGCGACCATGAAGAACCCATTCGTCATAGCTTTTGCTTCGGCACTGATCACCGCCGGCGCGCTGAGGGCAGAGGCTGCCCTTGCCGAGACTCCGTCGGGCAACGTCGAGACCTACGTCAGCTACGTGAAGACGGCCGATCTCGACCTCGCCAGCGAAGGCGGCCAGCGGACTCTGGACCGCCGTGTCGCCCAGGCCGCACGCGAAGTCTGCGGAACGCCGTCGGACATCGACCTCGTCGGCCAGAACAAGGCTCGCGAGTGCCGTGCCGACGCGGTCGCCAAGGCCGCCGCCGACCGTGACGCGGTGCTTGCCGCCGCGAAGCGTGGAGCGGTCGTCGCGATCACTGCAAGCCGCTAATCCAACCCCCTCTCCAAGAAGGGCGTTCCGGCCTCCCCCGGAGCGCCCTTCGCCTTGTCTGGGGCAATCGAAGATTCTAGGCGGTTCGCGCGGAGGAACTGCCATGCGGCTATCCCAATTCAAGGCGCTGAGCTTCGACTGCTACGGCACGCTGATCGACTGGGAAGCGGGACTGAAGAGCGCGCTCGAGCCCCTTCGGTCGCAAGTTGGTGTTTCGCAGGAAGAGCTGCTGGAGGCTTATGGCGAGGCCGAGCATGAGGTCGAGGGCGAGCACCCCGGCCTTCCATATTCGGATCTTCTCGCGATCGTCCATGTGCGGCTTGCCGAGCGGTTCGGCCTGCCGGCCGACGAGAATGCGGCTCGCGCTTTCAGCCAGTCGGTCGGGGACTGGCCGGCCTTTCCCGACAGTGCCGACGCTCTCCGCTATCTCAAGCGGCACTTCGAGCTGATCATCCTTTCGAACGTCGACCGCGCCAGCTTCGCCCGTAGCAACGAGCGCCTCGGAGTCGAATTCGACCGCGTCTTTACCGCCGAGGAAATCGGCTCCTACAAGCCC
>DASUVP010000195.1:0-4401 GCA_036378895.1 Sphingomicrobium sp. | reverse complement strand
CGAGCAAGGCGGGGTCGCGACTGTACGGGTCGGCGCGGAACTTCGGTCCGTTCGCCCCGCCCTCGGCGGTCATGTAGGTGACATAGACCGGCACCGGCTCGGCGAGGTCGACATTCTCCTCGACCTTCGGGTCCTGGCCCTGGGGCACGCGGCCGAACAGCCATTTGGCGAAGCGGTCGGCATCTTCCAGCCGGATGCAGCCGTTGCTGATCCAGCGGTTGTCCTTGGCGAAATCCGCCTTGGACGCGTCGGGCACGTCGTGAAGGTAGATGCCGAAGTCGTTGGGCATCATGAACTTCATGTCGCCCATCGAATTCCACGGCCCGGGCCCGCGGCGCAGGCGCACATTGCTCTTGCCGTCGGCGACCGCCTGCCAGTCGACCGTCGCCGGATCGATCGGCTGAGCGTCATCGGACCAGTCGGACAGCACCTCGTAGTCGCGGTCGGTGAGGTACTTCAGCCCTTCCTTGACGACGTGCGGAGCGACGTTCTTCTGGGCGAAGTCGGGCGGAGTGTTCCAGTAAGGATTGACGCTGACGAAGCGCAGCAGCGCCGCCATCATCGGGGTCTCGGTTTCCTTCGTCCCGACGATCACGCGCATGCTGTCGACCGGACGGCCGTTCTCGAACATCCATAGCTTGGCAGCGCCCGCGTCGACCAGCACGTAGCGGCCACCCGCGGTCGTGCTCGGCAGCCGCTTCGCCCGCTCGAGGTTGAGCAGGAGGACGTTCTCGTAATGCTTGAACCCGCGGTTCAGCGCGTCGACGGTCCCGGCGCCGGCAATGCCGTCGGCCTTTATTCCGTGGACGCCCTGGAACTCCTTCACAGCCGCGGCGGTCGCGGCGTCGAACTTCGTGCCCTCCGGCAAACCGAGGCGCTGGCGGAGGATCGCGACCCGATCGCCGCTGGAACTGGGCTTGAGCACGGGCCCGGCCGGAATCTGGACCTGCGGCAGGTCGCCCCAACGCATCTGATAGCGCACCAGCGAGCGCCTCAGCTCGGTGTAGAGCGGGTGAACCGGCGCGAACATGTCCGCGTCCCCGGTCTGGAAGTCGTCGTAGCCTTGCTCGTGGAGCTGCGCGTCGCGCTTCTCGATCGAGGGCGCGATCTCGCGGTCGATGTAGACCATGTCGAGTCCCTGTTCGACGCTCGGCGGAACCTCGATCGGCTCGATAGGCTGCTGGCTCGCGGCGAGCGCCGCTGCGGGCAGGCACAGACCTGCGAGAGCCAGAACGAATTTGCGCATTTTCACCCCTTCACACCCTCACCCCTTCTAATAGCTCAAAATGAACGGCTCCAGAATCCAGGGGCAGTACGAGTTGAACGCGCGACGTGCCGAAGCGGGGGCGCGGCCTGACGTTACGGAAACGGCTGTTGCATCCGCGCCACTTGAAAAGCCTTGGAATCCGCGAGCATAACCGGCGCGTGGGCGGCCGCCGTTCGGGCCGCGGGGAGAGGATCTCATGACGAATCGCCGACTGTTTGGCCACGCCTTGCTGGGCGCAACCGCGCTCGCCGCCTTCTCGATTGGAACGCCCGCCGCCGCCCAGCGCGTCGACGAGATCATCGCCTTCGGCGACAGCTATGCCGACGACGGCAATGCGCTGCAACTGGCCGGAATCAACCCGGCGACGACCGTCATCTATCCGACCGGCCGCTTCACGGGCGGCAGCAACTTCAACGACACGCTGTCGACCTTGCTCGGCGTGCCGGTGAACAATTTCGCGATCGGCGGCGCGCTGACCAACAACGCCAACACCTCCGTCGGCCTTCCCGGATTCACCTTCGAGGTCGCGAGCTTCGCGGCGGGCGGGGGCGGAGTCTTTCCGACCATTTCCCCGACATTCGACGCAAACGACCTCGTCACCGTCTCGATCGGCGGCAATGACGCCCGCGTGTTCCAGCAGGGCGGCGGCACCGTCGCCGCAGCACCCGCTGCGGCGGCCGCTGCGGTCGCCAATGCCGAGGCGAACCTCGACGTGCTCGTCGCCGCGGGCGCCCCGACGATCAGCTTCCTCGCCGGCAACACGGCGCTGCTTCCGGAGGTCGCTTTGAACCCGGCCGCGCAAGCCGTCCGCAATGCCTATTCGACCGCGTTCAACGCAGGCATCCAGGACGTGCTGGCCGGCTATGCCGCTAACGGCGTCATGGTGCATTACCTCGACCTGACAACGATGCTTCAGCAGGTCTCGGCGAACCTCAGCGCCTACGGCTTCACCAGCGCGGGTCCGTGCGCGCCGGTCGCCCAGTGCCTCGACAATGCCTATTCGAGCCAGTTCGTCTTCTACGTCGATGCGCTTCACCCGACGTCGCACACTTCGGCGGTCATCGCGCAATATATCGCCGTGCAGCTGCAGGCGCCGCTGACCCTCGAGGCGCCGAGCGAGCTCGGGCTCGACACGGCGCGCCAATTCGGGCGGACGCTGTCGAGCCGCGTCGACCTTGGCTCCCCGCGCGACGGTGACGTCGCCGAGGGCCTCAAGCTGTTCCTGGTGGGCGACACCTTCTCGCACGACGTGAAGTCCGATGCTTCGTCGGATCAATATGATCTCGACGGCGTCGGAGCCACCGCCGGCATCGAGTACGGCTTCGGCACGGGCACAATCGGGATCGCCGCAAACTATTCGCGCCCCCGCGCCAAGTTCGTAAGCAACGTCGCCCGCGACGAGGCCGACAGCATCCAGGTCGGCGGCTTCGCCGGCTTCGCCATCGCCGGCGCCTTTGCCCAGGCTCATCTCGGCTACGGCTGGGACGACCATGACATCACCCGCTCGGGCGTAGTCGAAGGCATGAGCGCCAAGACCGACGGCAAGCATTGGCTCGCCGGCGCCAAGGCCGGCTATCTGCTGCCCGTGGGGAGCATGCGCGCCGGGCCGGTGGTCGCAATCGATTACGCCAAGGCCAAGGCCGACGGCTACACCGAGACGGGAGATCCGACGCTGACCCTCAACGTCGATTCCGTGACCGCCAAGTCGCTGACCGGAAGCATCGGCGGCGAGCTTCGCGGCGACTTCGAGGCCGGCGGCGCTTCGGTCCGTCCGTACCTTTCGGCGATGCTGGAGAAGGAGCTCGGCGACAACGACCGCGTCGTCCGATTCTCGCAGACGACCTCGCCGGGGATCGTAAACAGCTGGTCGCTCGGTGACCGCTCGAAGAAAGCCTACGGACGGCTGTCGGCGGGCGGAAGCGCGGAGATCCTCAGCCGCGTCTCGCTGAACACCGTACTGTCGACCACAGTCGGCCGCGACGACGGCAATGACGTCTCCGCCCAAGTGGGGCTCAACGTCGGCTTCTAGCCACGAAGAGCGGCGCCTCCGCCGCACTTGACTTCGCGAGCCTTGGAGCGCTCCATCCGCCTCGGCCGGCGCGGGTGAGCGCCCGCATCTGCCCTGTACGCGTCTCGAGGCGGCGCGGCGCACGCGCTGCAACTAGGGGAGGGACAAGATGGCTACCGCGCCAATGCGCACACCCACGCATTTGTGGATCGTCGGGATATTGTCGCTGCTGTGGAACTGCTTCGGCAGCTACGACTATCTGATGACCAAGATGCGCAACATGGACTATCTCGCCGGAATGACGCCGCCCGGCGTCGATACGAACACGTTGCTCGCCTACATCGACGGAATGCCGCTTTACGCGCAGTTCGGATGGGGCCTCGGCGTGTGGGCCGCGCTCGTCGGCTCAATTCTTCTGTTGATGCGCAATCGCTATGCCGTCTGGGCATTCGTTCTGTCGCTTGTCGGGATGGCGCTGAGCTTCGGCTACATGTTCATCGGCCCGCCGATGCCCGGCAGCGAGGAAGCCGGCATGATGAAATATATGCCGCTGATCATCGTCATCCTCGGCCTCGCGCAGTTCGCTTATGCCCGCGCCGTGGAGAGGAAGGGTTTGCTGCACTAATCGCGAACAGGGCGGCGTCACCGACGCCGCCCGCCGATCACCACGGGCCGCGATGGCGGCGCCGAAGCTCGTCCTCCCAGCCCACGTCGGGAAGACCGGCATTGGCGCGATCTTCAGCACTCATCTTCCCGAAATAGGCGACCGCGATTTCGGCAGGATCCTCTTCAGGCGGCAAATTCGCGCGATACTCGCGCATCATCTCCGAATCCGGCTTGGAGTCCTCGTCGAAGGTCGTTTCGCCGAGCCATTTCCGCATCAGCTCGGCCAGCGACGGCGCTTCCTTGGCGAACGAACGGCGCCAGTAGCCACCGTGAATGTCCTGCATCCGCGACGGGTCGTAGGAGGTGACGGCGCCCGTCTCGAGGTCGAGGCAGCCGATCTCCTCGTCCGCTTCCCAAATGGGCAACAGCTTTGCCGGCCAGTGCTCGCGTCCCGGGCCCTGCGGCCTGGACGTGAGCTTGCGGTAGCGCGAGATCATCTTCGCGACGCTGAGCAGGCCGT
>DASUVP010000194.1:0-3659 GCA_036378895.1 Sphingomicrobium sp. | reverse complement strand
GTCGGCGAGGCCGCGGCGGACGACGTCACGATAGGACCAGTATCGGCCCAGCCGCAGACCCTTGCCGCCCTTGCCTTCCTCCACCGGATCTTCGCGCGGGGCGCCGCATGCCTCGCGGGTAACCGAAAGCAAGCAGCCCGGCGGCAGCTTGAAGATCCGTTCGAAGATGGACAGCGGCGCCGGGACGTAGGCGCGCGACGCGAACAGAGCGAGCGCGCGCCGGCTGACGGGATTGTCGAACCCGGGATGGACCCGAAGCGCCTTGAGCTCCGACCCGAAGAGGAAGTCCTTGCCCGCCCAGCCGTAATAGAGCGGCTTTTCCCCGAACCGGTCGCGCGCAAGCGTCAGCGTCCTGGTCGAGGCGTCCCAGAGCGCAAGCGCGAACATGCCGACGGCCTTCGACAGCGCGCCCTCCAAACCCCAGGCGCCAATCGCCGCCAGCAGGACTTCCGTGTCGGAATGACCGGTCCAGCCGCCTTCGGGGACCGCTCCGGCTGCTTCGATCTCGGCCCGCAACGCGCGATGATTGTAGATCTCGCCATTGTAATTGAGGACGTAGCGACCGTCGGGGGACAGCATCGGCTGATGACCCGAGGCCGAGAGGTCGACGATGGACAGGCGGCGGTGCGCGAAGCCGATGCCGCAATCGCGGTCGACCCAGACGCCTTCGTCGTCCGGTCCTCGATGCTCGATCGCGTCCGACATGCGATTGAGCAGGGCCGGCTCGGGCGCGCTGTACGAGAAGATGCCTGCGATTCCGCACATGAAGTCCGTCTCTTAGTCCGGATCGAGCGCGGGGATAAGCTTGACTGCACGGCTCGCCGGTAGTTCGACATGCCCTGGAATCAGCAGGATCGCGCCTTGGCATCCGAAACCTACCTGAAGTTCGTGCCCGCCATGACGCAGCTTTTCGAGAGCATGTCGCCGGCGCGCCGCAGGCAGTTCTTTGTCCTGGTCGCTTTCATGTTTGCCGGCGCCGTCGCCGAACTGGCGACCATCGCCTCGGTCGTGCCCTTCCTTGCCATGCTGGCCGATCCCGAGCGGGCGCGGGACTTCCCCATCGCCGGGGAAGTCCTTCGGGCCGTCGGTGCCGACACGAACCGGGAGATGCTGATCGCGGCCGCTGCGCTGTTTGCCGGCGTCGCGGTCGTTGCCGCTCTCACCAGGCTTCAGCTCGTCAAATCCATCCATGCCTTCGTGTTTGGCTTCGGACATGAGCTCTCAGCCAACATCCACCGCCGCGTCCTCTCGCAGCCCTACATCCACCATCTCCAGCACGACAGCACCGAGCTGCTCGGCGCCCTGCGCAAGGCAGAGATTCTCACCTTCGATGTCGTTCTGCAGAGTTTCTATTGCGCGATCGCGATCCTGCTTTCGCTTTTCATCGTCGCGGCGCTGATAGCTATCGACCCCTTCGCATCCCTCATCGCGATTGCGTTCATCGGATCATTCTACCTCCTCATGACGCGGCTTTCCCGAGCGCGCCTGCGCGAGAATTCGCGGGCGTTCGAGCGGGCGCTCGATCAGAGGATCCGGGTCGTCCAGGAAAGCATCGGCGGCATTCGCGACATCATCATAGACGGATCGCGATCGCAGTTCGTCGAGGAGTTCGCGGCGGCGGACCGGCGGATCAACCAGGCCCATGTCAGCAACGCGATCATCGGATCGGCGCCGAGGTACATCATAGAAGCGGCGAGCCTCGTGCTTGTGGCGTCGCTAGCGCTGTGGCTGTCGCGCGACCAGGGACTGGGCGCCGCCGTTCCGATCCTCGGCGCGCTTGCCCTGGGCGCCCAGCGGCTGCTTCCACTCGTCCAGCAGGTCTACAACGGGTGGGCCAAGGTCGCGGGCCACTGGCTGGTGACGCTGGATGTTCTGAGGGTGCTGCGGCTTCCGGTTGCGGAGGAGACGGGCGGACCCGCGGCGCCGCTGCCATTCGAAACGGAAATCCGGCTTGAGCAGGTTTCCTTCGCCTATCCAGGACGCCGGGCTCCCGCGCTCGAGACCATCAGCTTTAGCATTCCTCGCGGCGCGCGGCTCGCCATCGTCGGGCGGACCGGAAGCGGCAAGAGCACGCTGGCCGACTTGCTCATGGGCCTGCTCGAGCCAACTCGCGGGCGGATCATGATCGATTCCACGACGCTGGATTCTGGCACTCGGAGGTCCTGGCAACGCTCGATCGCCCACGTGCCGCAGTCGGCTTTCCTAGCCAACACGACCGTTGCCCGAAACATCGCGTTCGGGATGCCGGAAGAGGCGATCGACATGGAACGCGTGCGCGCCGCCGCGAGGCATGCTCAACTCGATGCGTTCGTCGCCCAGCTTTCGGGAGGATATGCGACCGTAGTTGGAGAACGCGGAGTCGCGCTGTCGGGCGGGCAGCGGCAGCGGCTCGCCATCGCTCGCGCCTTCTACAAGGATGCGACTGTAGTCGTGCTCGACGAAGCAACCAGCGCCCTCGACGACCAGACAGAGTCAGCGATCGTCGAGGCGCTGGATGAAATGGCCAGGCAGGGCCGAACGATCATCGTCATTGCCCATCGCACGAGCTCGATCGCCAATTGCGACATGATCGTCCGTCTGGACGAAGGGCGGCTCGTCGAAGTCGAAACGCCCGCGGCCGGCAAGCAGGCGCTCAGCGGGCTCCCGAGCCGGTAAACATCGTCTTTAGCGTCTTGAAGAAGATCAGGATGTCGAGCCAGGCTGAGAAGTTCTTGATATAGTAGAAGTCGAACTGGAGCTTGAGCGCGATCTGATCGATGCCGCTGACATAGCCCTGGTTGACCTGGGCCCAGCCCGTGATTCCCGGCTTCACGACATAGCGGTAGCGGTAAAAGGGAATGCTGGCCACGAACAAGGGCGAGAGGCCCTCCGGTTCCGGGCGAGGTCCGATCCAGCTCATCTCGCCTCGCAGGATGTTGATGATCTGAGGAAGCTCGTCGAGGCGCGTCTTGCGCAGCAGCGCTCCGACACGGGTTATCCGAGGGTCCGAGTGGGAGGTAGCAAGCGCCTCATGAGTATCCGACTCTCTCAGATGCGGAGTTTCGACGGACATTGTCCTGAACTTGTAGACCAGGAACGGAATGCCGCCGCGACCAACGCGTAGCTGCTTGAACAATGCAGGGCCGCCATCGTCGAGGCGGATCATGAGCGACACGATGAGGATGACCGGTATCACGAGGGGTGCAACCACGAGCGCCGCTACCCAGTCGACCAGCGACTTGAGGTAGAAATAGCCGCGCCCCGGGATCAGCATGCCGAAGCTGTTTTCCGACAGATGATCGATCTGGACCCGGCCCGTGAGTGATTCGGCGAGTTGCTTGGCCTGATAGACCATGAGGCCTGCTACCGCCGCGTCGGCCAGCATCCTTTCCCAGTCGTCGGGAACGTCTTCCGAAAGATCTACGACCAGCGCGTCGTACAGCTGCGCTTCCTGAAGCGAGGGGGCCGAGAGCGGCACCCATTCGACGGTTTCGATCTGAGAGACGTCAGCAACCTGTCCGAATGGCACGACGCCAATCCGCAAACGCAACCGTCGACGAACCAGGAACCAGATGAGGTAGGCGAGAAAAACGTGAACAGCGAAGCCAAGGACTAGTCCCACGCGATCGTAGGGCAGACGCGTCATCAGCAGCATGAAAAGGACCGTGCCGTGTCCGACA
>DASUVP010000193.1:0-7876 GCA_036378895.1 Sphingomicrobium sp. | reverse complement strand
GGGCAGCCTTACCAAGGAATTGGTGCGGATGTTCAATCTGCGTGACAAGTCCGGGCCGCAAGTTTATGGACTTGGCGTCAAGGAGTTATGGGACGTTCCTGCTGACAAGCATCAGCCGGGCAGGGTGATCCACTCGCAGGGCTGGCCGCTCGAGGACGCTTGGGGCGGCGGGTTCCTCTATCATCAGGAGAACAACCAGGTTGCGCTCGGCTTCGTCGTCGCGCTCGATTATTCGAACCCGTACATTTCGCCCTTCGAGGAATTCCAGCGCTGGAAGACCCATCCCGCCATCCGCGCCGAGATCGAGGGCGGCCGCCGGGTATCCTACGGCGCCCGGGCCATCAATGAGGGTGGCTGGCAGGCCATTCCCGAGCTGGTTTTTCCGGGCGGCGCGCTGATCGGTTGCTCCGCCGGCTTCGTGAACGTGCCGCGCATCAAGGGCACGCACACGGCGATGAAGTCGGCGATGCTGGCAGCCGAAGCGGCGTTCGACGCGCTGAAGAAGGATCGCTCAGGCGATACGCTCGAGGCGTATCCCGCCGCGCTCAGGGCGAGCTGGGTCGACAAGGAGCTACGGCTCGTTCGCAACGCCCAGCCGGCGGTCGCCCATTTCGGTGGCTTCTTCGGCACGCTCTACGCCGGCTTCGACATGTGGCTGGGCGCGCTAGGGCTGAAGCTCCCGTGGACGTTGAAGCACAAGGCCGACAACACGACGCTCAAGCGCAAGAACGACGTCCGAAAGATCGAATATCCGAAGCCCGATGGCGTGCTCACCTTCGACCGGCTGACCTCCGTGTTCCTGTCGAACACCAACCATGAGGAAGACCAGCCCGTTCACCTGACGCTAAAGGATTCGGCCGTACCTGTTGAGGTCAATTTGGCGCTCTACGACGGACCGGAGCAGCGTTATTGTCCGGCCGGCGTTTACGAATTTGTCGAGGATTCAAACGGAAAGCCACGGCTTCAGATCAATGCCCAAAACTGCGTCCATTGTAAGACTTGCGACATCAAGGACCCGACCCAGAACATCAACTGGGTCACGCCCGAAGGTGGCGGAGGACCGAATTATCCGAACATGTAAGGCTTTCCCCGCGGTAGCCGCGATCGCCGCCATGCTAGTTCCGGCACCTGCACTGGCATCACGTCCGTCAAGCGCTGCCAGGACCTATCTCGAGGCGCGCGCCGCGGCGATCGAAGGGAATCATTCCCGTTCGGCGCAGCTCCTCGCCCAGCTGGTCGACAACAGCGCCGCCAACAGGACCATCACAAAGGAGGCGTTGTCGCAGGCCATCAGCGGCGGCGACATGAAGCTCGCCCTGCGCCTGGTCCGCACGCTCCCGGCCGCTGAAATCCCGATCGAGGCGCGGATGCTGCAGGTCGCTGACGCCCTTCGGTCCAACGACACCAAGCGTGCGGTAGCGCTGCTCCAGGAGCGGTCGGAAGCGGGCGATCTCGGATTCGTCAGGCCCTTCGTTCAGGCCTGGGCGGCTGCGGATGCGAAGGACCAGGCCCGGGCGCTTTCCGCGCTCGATGGCTTGACCGCCGGCAATCTGCTGGCAGCGCTCGGCCCCGAGCATCGCGCACTCATTCTGCTTAAGTTCGGCAAGATCGCCGAGGCTCAGCCCTTCGTCGACCAGGCGCTCAAGACGGGTCCGGCTCGCGAAGCGCGGCTGCGCATGGCTTTCGCGGAAGCCTATCTCGGCCTCGGCGACCGCGCCCGTGCGGCAGAGATGGTGCAGGGGCTTGGCACGGAAGCCATCCGCGCGGGTCAGCTGGTGCTGCAGGGCAAGTCGGACGGGGTCCGCATCGACAACAGCCGCAGGGCCTTCTCGGAGCTCCTGGTGGTTCTCGCGGCCGAGCTTCATCGGCTCCGCAACGAGACGATGCCGGTCGCACTCTCCCAGGTCGCGCGTTACTCCGCGCCGGAGAATAGCGCCGCGACGGTGATGCTCGGGCTGATGCTGAGCCGCCGCGACCGCGTCGACGAGGCCGTTGCTGCGCTTCGTTCCGTGCCCGCATCCGATCCGCTGTTCACGCAGGCCCGCGACGCCGAGGTCCGGGCGCTGACCGACGCCGACCGCCAGGCCGAAGCGCTCCAGGTCGCCCAGCGCGCCGTTTCGGCGGGCAATCCAGGCGTCAGCGACTTCGCTCGCCTTGGCGATGTGCTTTCGAACATGAAACGGCATGATGAGGCCGCGGCGGCCTACGCTCGCGCCCTTCAGCTGATTGGCCCGTCGGCTTCGGCTGAGGACCGCTGGCCGCTGCTCCTTCTCCAGGCGGCTGCGCTGGAGGAAGCCAACCGCTGGCCGGAAACGCGCCACCTGCTCACCCAGGCGCTCGCCCTCGCGCCGAACGAGCCGGTGATTCTCAACTTCCTCGGCTATGCGAAGCTCGAACGAGGCGAGGACCTGGACGGCGCCGAGGCGATGATCCGCAAGGCGAGCGCGCTCGCTCCGGACGATGCGTCGATCACGGATTCGCTGGGCTGGGCCGTCTACAAGCGCGGTCGGACCAAGGAAGCAATCGAGATCCTCACCCGTGCTGCAAAGGGCGACCCGGCCCAGGCTGAAATCCATGAGCATCTCGGCGATGCACTCTACAAGGCCGGCAACAAATATGAGGCGCGCTACGCCTGGTCGGCTGCGCTGGTGACTGCGGAGGATGACGTCGCGAAGCGGCTGAACGCCAAGATCGAGGCGGGCCTCACACCCGCGACCGCCGCGCCCTGATGGAGCTGAAGGAGCTCGCGCCAGCCAAGATCAACCTGGCGCTGCATGTGCGAGGCAAGCTCTCGGATGGGCGCCACAAAATCGAGACCGTCTTCGCCTTTTGCACGGACGGGGATGAGGTTTCCGCCACGGCTTCGGATGACCTGAGCCTCTCGATCAGTGGGCCTTTTGCAAGGGAATTGGGCGACAGCGAAGACAATATTGCGCTCAAGGCGGCGCGTGCGCTCCGCGAGCGTGCAGGCCTCGCCGAGGGAGCCGCTCTGACGCTCACCAAGAAATTGCCGGTAGCCTCGGGGATCGGTGGCGGATCGGCGGACGCGGCGGCGACGCTTCGCCTGCTGACTCGCCTGTGGGGCATAGATCCGGCACATGCGACCACGATCGCGCCGACGCTCGGTGCCGATGTTCCGGCGTGTTTGCTCAGCATGACGGCGCGGGGCGACGGGGTTGGGGATGCGCTGAATCTGGTCGATGCGGGTGTGAGCGGAAAGCCGGTCCTGCTGGTCAATCCGCGCGTCGAGCTTCCGACGGCTGACGTTTTCGCCCGCTGGAACGGTGAGGATAAAGGACCGCTCCAGGACTGGCGCGCCGGACGAAACGATCTGGAGGTTGCCGCGGTCGAACAGGTTCCGCTGATCGGAACGGTGCTTGCGTGGCTCGCCATCCAGGCGGGCGTCGACGTCGTTCGCATGTCGGGAAGCGGCGCGACCTGCTTCGCATTGTTCGACAGCGAGGAAGCCCGGGACAATGCCGGAGTCGCCGTGCCTCGCGAATGGTGGCGGCTGGCAACCCATCTGCGCTAAGCGCGCCTCCGATGACCAGCGGAAGGCCCATTCTCACCACGGAACAGATGCTCGCGGCCGAGCAGCGCGCGATCGAGGCCGGCACCAGCGTCGAGACTTTGATGGAGCGGGCCGGGGCAGCGCTTGCCGAGGCGGCGTACCGTTACGTCGGAAAGATGCCGGCGCTGATCCTTTGCGGCCCGGGGAATAACGGCGGAGACGGATATGTAGCGGCCCGGCATCTCGCCGAGCGTGGAGTGGCAGTGCGGGTGGCCGCACTGGCGGACCCGAAGACCGATGCCGCCAAATGGGCGAGGTCGGGCTGGAAGGGAGACGTCGAAGCGCTCGACAATCGCACCGAACCAGCTTCGCTCTTGATCGATGCCTTATTCGGAACTGGATTGAAGCGTGGGCTGGAAGACACTGTCGTAAAAGACTTTTCCCGGCTGTCGGAAGCATCCCGCGCAAGGATCACCTGCGACATACCGAGCGGCATAGACAGCGATACGGGAGCAGAGCTGAGCGCCGCGCCAGAATTCGACATGACCGTCGCGTTCGGGGCGCTGAAGCCGGCGCATCGGTTGCATCCTGCGGTGCACAAGTGCGGGCGGGTCGTGACCGCTGACATCGGCTTCGCTCCGAACAGTGACTGGTTCGAGATTGCTCCACCCGATCTGCCGGCGCTCGATTCCGGGGGCCACAAATATAGCCGGGGGCTCGTGCATGCCTTGGCTGGAAAGATGCCTGGAGCAATCGCACTAGCCGCGAAGGCTGCGGCTCGCTCCGGAGCGGGATATGTCCGGGTCAGCACGTCGCGGCAGATCGACGGCCTTCCAGCCTCAATCGTCCAGACCGACACCGCTGAGATCAACGACGAGCGCATCGGCTGCTTGCTCGTTGGGCCCGGCATGGGCGACATCCCGCAGGTGCTGACGCTCGCCCTCACGTCCCGGGCGCCGAAGGTGATCGATGCGGACGGCATCACGGAGCTTGGCGATCCGGAGCGTCTGCGTGGGCAGGATGCAATTCTGACGCCCCATGAAGGCGAATTCAAGCGGCTGTTCGGCAAGCTTGAGGGCTCAAAGGCTGAGCGCGCGCTCGAAGCGGCGAAGATTTCGGGCGCGACGATCGTGTTCAAAGGGCCCGACACGCTTGTGGCGTCGCCGGATGGGAGGCTCGGCTTTGCCCCGCCTGCGCCCGCCTGGCTGGCCTCTGCCGGTACGGGCGATGTGTTGGCCGGAATGATCGCAGCGATCCGGGCTCGTGGCCTTGATGCGTTCGACGCAGCCTGCGCAGGCGTCTGGCTTCACGGCCGGGCTGCGGAGATTGCCGGTCCTTCGCTGATCGCCGACGACCTGGCGGATGCCACTCCACATGCCTTCGCGCTTCTGAATGACTGAGGAGATCGTTCGAATCGCAGCGCGGGGCGATGGCGCCACCGCGTCCGGCAAGCATGTCGCATTCGGTGCTCCGGGCGACATCCTGCTCGATGACGGCTCTCTTGCTGCTGGGCCGCATCATCAGCCGCCGCCTTGCCGTCATTTTCCGGAGTGCGGTGGATGCCAGCTCCAACACGTCGATGACGAAGCTTACACGCAATATCTGGTTTCAAGGGTCGAAACCGCGCTCGCGCAGCACGGCCTCGAGACCGAAATGCGCGAACCGCATCTGTCTCCGCCGAAAAGCCGGCGCCGCGCCAGCCTTCGGGTGCTCAAGGCCGGACAGGGTGCGGTCATCGGCTTCAATGCGGCGAAGTCAAACCGCATCGTCGACATGCGCGAGTGCCATATCCTTCGGCCCGAGCTCTTCGATCTGATTGCCCCGCTCCGTGCGCTCCTTGCCGGCTTGTTGCAGCCGCGCAGGTTGAGCGAGCTACAGCTGACGCTCGTTGATCAGGGCGTCGACGTCCTTTTGAAGGGCGTAGAGCCCGAGGGCTACGAGGCGATGGAAGCCCTAACGCATTTCTGCGAGCACCATCGGCTCGCCAGGCTTTCGATCGACCAGGGGTTGGGTCCGGAGACGCTCTTTGAGCCGATTCCGGCAACGACCACCTTGTCTAACGTTCCGGTGGCCTTCCCCGTTGGCGGGTTCCTGCAGGCGACAGCCGATGGAGAGCGGGCCTTGGTTGCGAGTGTGAAAGAGGCGGTCGGGAATTCGGTTCGGACCGCGGATCTCTTTGCGGGGCTTGGGACATTCGCTTTGTCATTGCCGGGCAAGGTCTACGCGGCGGAGGCGTCACGTGGCGCCGTGCTCGCCCTGAAGCGGGCCAATCCAGACATCGCGACGGAGCATCGCGACCTCTATCGCCGCCCCCTCGACGTTGCCGAGTTGAAGGCTTTCGATGCCGTGGTGCTCGATCCGCCGAGGGCAGGGGCAGAACAGCAGGCAAGCGCTCTAGCAGCTTCGAGCGTGCAAAGGATCGCCTACGTGAGCTGCAACCCGGCGACGTTCGCCCGGGATGCGAAGTTGCTGGCCGATGGCGGCTACCGACTCGGATGGATTCGTCCTGTCGGGCAGTTCCGCTGGTCGACGCACGTGGAGCTGGCCGCCGCCTTCAGCCGCTAGATGACGCCGCAGTCGTGCAGGATGCGAGCAGCCGCATGCACTGTCAGCCCGAGCAGGCAGAGCGTCGCGAGCGCGAAAACCGTGAAGCGGATCTGCACGATATTCACTGTCGCCTGGACCAGGCTGTGAAGGACGCGTAGCCCGGCATAACCCCAGGCGAGATAGAGGTTGATACCGCCGCCCATGCCCATCAGCGCCAGCGTGATGGCAATCGCATAGAAGCAGGTCGGCTGCTCCATCAGGTGCATGTAATTGTGGGCGGGCCACTGGGCTTCGTCCGGCGCCTTGCCGTCGAGATTCGCTCCGCGCGATCCGCGAGGGATGGTGCTCCAGCTGATTCCCATCGCAGCGAAGGCGCGGCGGCGCGCGATCGCCAGCCAGACGAGCATCACGAGCGTCCAGGCGACGAGCGCCACAACGGGCCCGAGAATTGGGCTGTATTCCATGAAAAAGCCTCCCCCTGATTGGCTGAGGGGGAGGCTGCTTCAGTTCGTTACGGTTGGCAACCGATTCAGTCGAAGAGCTTGGCGAAGCGCCTCTTCTCGCGGTTGCGCCAGGCGCCGCGGTGCCATGCGTCGCTGGCGAGCAGCGGGAGAACGCTGGTCGCCTCGGCGAAGACCATCTGCTCCATCGCGGTCGACACCTTGCCCCAGCTCGCCGCTTCCTGAAGCGTCGAAGAGGAGCAGGCGCCGTCGCGCACGTCGGCAACGGTGATCTGCACGGCGTATTTGTGAACCTCGACGTCGTGGTGGCCGAGGATCTCCGCGCAGACGACGGTGTCCTGCGTGAAGTTCTTCGGAACGCCGCCGCCGATCATCAGCAGGCCGGTAGTGCCCGCCTTGATCTTGATGTCGGTCAGCTCGCGGAAGTCGGCGATTGCGTCGAGCACCATGTAGTGGCCGCCGCGCTTCATCGCGTCGACCTGGTGCTTTACCAGGCCGAAGCCGGCCGAGGAGTCGACGAACGCCGGGCAGAAGATCGGCACGTCATGCTCGTATGCGAGCTGGACGAGGCTGCCCTGCTTCTTCGCGTTGCCCTCGCTGAGCCACTTGCCCATCTCGCGGATGAAGGCGCGGCTGCTGTACGGGCGCGGCTCCAGGCTGTCGGCGATCTTGCCGATGGTGAAGTCGCAGTCCTGCAGCTGCTCCTCGTCGATGTACGTGTCGTAGATGCGGTCGATGTACAGCGAGCGCAGCGTATCATCGTCGGGAATTTCATTGGCTTGGTAGTGCTTGTGGCCAAGCGCTTCGAAGAAATCCATGTCGACGATCGTGGCGCCTGTGGCGACGATCGCGTCGACCATGTTCGACTTCACGAGCTCGGCGTAGAGGTCCATGCAGCCCCCGGCCGAGGTCGAGCCCGCGACGACCAGAATGATCGAGCAGTCGGGATCCTCGATCATCTGGTTGTAGATGCCCGTTGCGCGGGCGAGGTCGCGGCTGGTGAAGCTCATCTTGCCCATCGATTCGATGATCGGCCGCGCATCGAACTTGGTGATGTCGATGTGCTCGATGGGCGTCGAAAGAAGCTCTGCCTTGCGCGTATCGTTGATGCGCTCGGCGTCCTGAACCTTGTTCAGCGTATCGGTCGTCATTTCATGCTCCAATGGATGCCGCGCCTATCTCACCCCTAAGCCCCCTCCTACGCGAGGCAGGAGGGGAGGGTTCCTTAAAGCGTCATGACGTTGGGACGTGCGACCCTACCGCCGTAGAGCGTGGCCATTGGCTCGTCCTCGACGATCGCGGTGCGCTCGGCTCCGAAACCGTTGAACTGCGTGCGCATGGCGCAGCCGTAGGCGCC
>DASUVP010000192.1:0-9395 GCA_036378895.1 Sphingomicrobium sp. | reverse complement strand
GAGCAATCGGGGAGGGCTTTCTTCCAGCCGCTATATAATCAGATTCTCATCCATGTTAGGGTTTGGCCTCCTAGGGAGGCGCGTCATGATCCGCACGCCGGGTCACATCAAACGCGCGCCGAGGCTCGACCTTCGGCGCCCGGCAGTCCTGATCGACTCAGACGGTGTCGCAACCGACGTCCTGATCCTCGACATTTCGAGCGGCGGCTTCCGTCTCGAAGTGCCCGAACCGCCAAGGATCGGAGAGCATGCCACTCTGCGGGTGGAGCGAAACGAGGGGTTTCCCGTTCAGATCCGCTGGGCGCTCGGGAAAGAGGCCGGCGGCGTATTTCTCAGCCCGATCGATTGGGAAAAGTGGTCCTGACAAGCACGCGGAGGTCCAGTTATGGCCGACGACAGTAACGGAGACACGGAGCGCAGGCAGAACGGCGAGCGCCGAGCGGGCAAAGACCGGCGGGAAGGCGGCGAGCGGCGCCAGGGCGGCCGCGCGTTCAGCGACCGGCGGGATTCGGACAGGCGGAAGGGCGAGCGCCGGGGCGACTGAAGGTCCCGGGCTGCTCCAGCGGTTGGCGCTCCTGGAGGACGCCGGTTTGCGCCTGAACATTGTCAGGGTGAGTGAAACGGTCGCGCACGGCGCCTCAGACCTGAGTCTTCTGCGCTTCCGACCAAGCGAGTTCGGCGAGTGGCTCCAGCCGCTCGATCATCTGCGCCGCGTGTGCGGACGAGGCGTTGCCGCGTGCCAGGCGCCCTTTGATGCCGTGCAGGATGGCGGCGAGGCGGAACAGGCAGAAGGCGATGAGATAGTCCTTGTTCGGCAAATGGTCGCGGCCGGTCCGGCGGCAGTAGGCGGCGACGTACTCGTCTTCCGATGGAATGCCGAGCGCCTCGAGCTCGAGCCCGGCTAGTCCGCTGAAGATGCCGCCGGGCATTCGGTACATGAGCAAATGGTAGGTGAAGTCCGCGGCGGGATCGCCGAGCGTCGATAGCTCCCAGTCCAGTACCGCGCGGACCTTCGGTTCTTCCGGCCAGAAGATCATGTTGTCGCAGCGGTAGTCGCCATGGACGACACTGGAGCGGCCGCTGTCCGGCGGGAGGTGCTTGCCGAGCCAGTCGACCAGGCGGTCCATCGCCGGAACGCGGCCGCCGTCCGTGTCGGCCAGATATTGCTTGGACCACCGCGCGACTTGACGTTCGACGAAGCCGGTCGCCTTGCCGTAGTCGCCGAGCCCGATCGCTTCGGGATCGTAGCTGTGCAGCTGCGCGATCGTCGCGTTCATCGCGTCGAAGTGGGCAGCGCGTTTTTCGCGGGAAAGGCCCGGAAAATCGGCTTCCCAGACGATGCGTCCCGGGACCATGTCCATCACGTAGAAGGGCGTGCCAATGACACCTTCGTCCTCGCAAAGGCCGTAGACTTTCGGAACCGGGAAGCCTTGCGCTCCAAGCGCGGCGAGCACGCGATACTCACGGTCAACGGCGTGCGCTCCGGGAAGAATCTTCCCCGGCGGCTTGCGGCGCAGCACGAAGGATCGGTCGCCGGCGTCGATGCGGTAGGTGGGATTGGACTGACCGCCCTTGAACTGACTGACGGCGAGCAGGCCGCGAAACCCGTCGACATGATCGGCCAGCCAGCCGCTCAGCGCCTCTTCGTCGAAGCGAAGCCGCTCGCTTACCTCGCGTGTGCCGGTATTCGCCTCAGTCCGGTCCATATCCGGCGTTTAAGCGGTGAACCGGTCGGCTGCCAGCGCGTTGCTTTGATATGGTACGGCTGATCCATCTGTCCGACCTCCACTTCGGCGCGCACGATCTGCGGCTGGTCGATGCCGTTGCGGAGCGTATCGACGAGGAGAAGCCGGACCTCATCGTGATCAGCGGCGACTTCACGCAGCGGGCGAGGACGGAGCAGTTCAAGGAGGCGTGCGAGTTCCTCGACCGCCTGCGAGAGGCAGGCCACGATGTGCTCGCAGTACCTGGCAACCACGACGTGCCGCTGTATGATGTCTTCCGCCGCTTCCTGTCGCCGCTGACGCGGTACAAGCGCTACATCGACGACACTTTGTGCCCACTGCACGAACTATCCGGCGTGACGGTTCTCGGAATCAATACGGCGCGATCCCTGACCTTCAGCGACGGGCGGATCAGCCATGAGCAACTGACGTTCATCCGCGATACGTTCGAGCGCTCCAATGCCAACGCGCTGCGCGTCCTGGTCACGCATCATCCCTTGTTCGCGCTTCCGGTCGGCGAAACCGGCGAGGTGAAGCGGGCGGCGGGACGGAGCGAGCTTGCGCTCGATGCCGCAGCGGAGTCCGGTGTCGATATGCTGCTCGCGGGTCATCATCACACGGCATCCACGCACAGCGCTCGCGATCTGGTGACGCGGGCCGGGCCGGCCCTCGTGGTGCAGGCGGGAACGGCGACATCCGTCCGGCTTCGCGACGAGGAGCAGAGCTTCAACCGCATCGACATCGACGGCGAGAGCGTCACTCTGACCCTGCAGAGCTGGAAGGACGACAGGTTCGAGTCCAGCACGGCGCAGAAATACGAGCGGGAAGGCGATCACTGGCGGATCGCGGGCGTCGAGAAGGAGCTCGGCGAGCACGCGCACTAGCGGCCCGCGCGGTGCTCGCTTAGAGCCGCGGCCATGGCAGTCAACGACCCGCACTTCGACGTGAAGGAATTCGTCCGGCGTGTGCTCGCCGAGGACTTGGGGTCAGGCGGCGACATCACCTCTTCAGCGACGATCTCCACCGAGGCGCGGTTCACGGCCGAGATGTCGTGCAGGCAGCCGATCGTCGTCGCCGGTCTGGACATCGCCGCCGCCTTCTTCCGCGCGCTCGACCGCGACGTCGTGATTCAGAAGCTGGCGAGCGATGGCGACAAGGTTGATGCGGGCAAGGTACTGATGCGGCTGGAGGGCAACGCCCGAGCGATGCTCGCGGCCGAACGCTCCGCGCTCAACACGCTGCAGCATATGTCGGGGATCGCGACGCTGACCCGGCAATATGTCGATCGGATCGACGGCACCGGCGCGACCCTGCTCGACACGCGCAAGACGATTCCCGGCCTGCGCCTGCTCGAGAAATATGCGGCGCGGATGGGCGGCGCTGAGAACCACCGGATGCGGTTGGACGACGGACTTCTGATCAAGGACAATCATGTCGCGGTTGCCGGCGGCGTCGGCGAGGCGGTGCGAGCGGCGAAGGCGGCGAACACCGGTTTTCCCGTGCAGGTCGAGGTGGATCGCATCGACCAGATCGAGCCTGCTCTGGAGGCGGGCGCGGACCGCCTGCTGCTCGACAACATGCCGCCGCCGGTACTTCGCGAAGCGGTCGCTCTGGTCGCCGGAAGGGTTCCGCTGGAGGCGTCCGGCGGCGTGAACCTCGACACCATCCGCGCCATCGCCGAGACGGGTGTTAACTACATCTCCGTCGGCCGGATCACGCAGTCGGCGCCAGCGGTCGACATCGGGCTCGATTATTCGCTGCAGAAACCGGAGGGCTGAAGCTTCGTTCAACGGATGCAGAGGCTTAGCGGCTGGCTCGGGGCTCTGCCGATTTTTGCAGCATTGTCAGCAGCAGCGCCTATATAGCGCGCGAAACGCGGGAGAGACGATTTGTTCAAGGGGCTGCAGCCCATCCTGTACGGCGGACGCGAGGTCTGGCCGCTGATCGAGGGCGGTAAGGGCGTCAGCGCGACGAACCACGCCAGCTCGGGCGCCTGGGCGGCTGCCGGCGGCATCGGGACGGTGTCCGCGGTGAATGCCGACAGCTACGACCCCGAAGGGCGCATCATCCCGCAAATCTATCAGGGCATGACCCGCCGGGAGCGGCATGAAGAGCTGATCAAATATGCCGTCGACGGCGCGGTCGCGCAAGTCCAGCGTGCCTACGACATCGCGGGCGGCAAGGGCGCTATCAACATCAACGTGCTGTGGGAAATGGGCGGTGCGCAGCGCGTGCTGCACGGCGTTCTCGAACGCACCAAGGGCCTCGTCACCGGCGTTACCTGCGGCGCTGGCATGCCCTACAAGCTCAGCGAGATCGCGGCGTCCTACGGCGTCAATTATCTGCCCATCATCAGCTCGGCACGCGCGTTCAGCGCCTTGTGGAAGCGCGCCTATCACAAGGCCGCGGAATGGCTTGCGGCGGTGGTTTACGAGGATCCGTGGCTGGCGGGCGGGCATAACGGCTTGTCGAACGCCGAGGACCCGCGTGCTCCGCAGGATCCTTATCCGCGCGTTGCCGCCTTGCGCGCGACGATGCGCGAGAACGGCATCGCCGACAGCGTTCCGATCGTCATGGCGGGTGGCGTCTGGCGGCTCGACGAGTGGGACAATTGGATCGACAATCCGGAGCTTGGGCAGATCGTCTTCCAGTTCGGAACGCGTCCGCTGCTGACCCAGGAAAGCCCGATCCCGCCCGAGTGGAAGGCGCGGCTGATGACGCTGGAAGAGGGCGACGTGCTGCTGCACCGCTTCTCGCCAACCGGCTTCTATTCCTCCGCGGTCCGCAACCCGTTCCTGCGCAACCTGGAAGCGCGCTCGCACCGCCAGATCGCTTTCACAAAAGAGCCGCTCGGCGACCACCACTTCGAGCTCGACGTTGGCGTCGGCAAGAAGCGGGGATACTGGGTCACCAAGGGCGACCTGCAGCATGCGCGCGAGTGGTTCGCGGCGGGCTACACGGAGGCGCTCAAGACGCCCGACGAAACGCTCATCTTCGTAGACACCGAAGAGAAGAACGTCATCCGCCACGACCAGGCGGAATGCATGGGCTGCCTCAGCCAGTGCGCCTTTTCCTCCTGGGCGGATAATGAGAAGAATTCGACCGGCCGCCTCGCCGATCCCCGCAGCTTCTGCATCCAGAAGACGCTCCAGGACATCGCGCATGGCGGACCCGTCGAGCAGAACCTGATGTTCGCGGGCCACGCCGCGTTCCGGTTCAAGTCCGACCCGTTTTATTCCAACGGCTTCATCCCTACGGTGAAGCAATTGGTGGACAGGATCCTGACGGGAGCTTGAGTAAGTGCGACGGGGGGTAATCGCCGCAATTGCCTTGGGTTTGGCGGTTCCGGCCGCCGCGCAGGACAAGCAACCGCCTTATTGGGCGTCGATCGCGTCCGGGCAGGCGATGACCCGCGCAGGGCCCGGCAAGAATTATCCGGGCGTCTGGCTCTATCAACGGCGCGACCTGCCGATCCGCGTCGTCAAGAAATATGAGAATTGGCGGATGATCGAGGATCCGGACGGCACGCGCGGCTGGATGCTGGTCTCGCTGCTCAGCGACCGGCGGACGGCCATAGTGAAGCCGGGCAAACCGCGGTCGATTCATGTCAGCGCGGACGGAGCGAGCCGCGTCCGTTACACCGCCGAGCATGGCGTCGTCGGCCGGATCGAGAAATGCTCCAACGGCTGGTGCCACATCACCATTGGCAAGCGCGAAGGCTTCATCAGGATGGTCGATATCTGGGGCGTCAGCGATGACGAGGTCGTCGACTAGTCCGCTGCTTCCGCCGTGGCTGGAACGGGCCTATTAGGGGCGTGGGTGAGGGCTGCAGGGGGCGGCTCATGATCAAGCATTACATGTCGCGTCGCACATTTACCGGTGCGGGGCTGGCGTCGGCGGGATTGCTTTGCGCGGGAAGTGCAAGGGCGCTTGCCGACAAGGTGCCCACGGCGGAATCGCCGATGGGCCCGTTCTTCCCGATCGTTCGTCCGGCTGATGCGGACGCAGACCTCACCTGGGTGAAGGGCCGCAACGCCCGCGCGGCCGGGCAGGTGATCGAGATTTCCGGCCGCGTGTTCGACGTGAAGGGCAACCCCCTCCCCGGTGCGACGCTGGAGCTGTGGCAGGCGAACGCCGCCGGCCGCTACGATCATCCGAGCGACATTGCCACGGCGGCGCTCGATCCCAACTTCCAGGGCTTTGCGACCGTTCGCGCCGACGCGAAGGGAGAGTGGCGAATCGTGACGATCAAGCCCGGCGGATACGATTCTCCCATCGGCCATCGCCCGCCGCACATCCATTTCGATCTGAGGTCGGAGAAGACGCGGAGCATCGCACAGCTGTATTTCCCCGAAGAGGCGGAAGGGAATGCGAAGGACACGCTCTACAAGGCGCTGACGCCGGCCGACGCGGCGACGTCGCTCGCCGTTCGAAGCGCTATCGACCCGAACAAATATAGCTGGGACGTCGTCCTGCTCGGGTGAATCTGAGACCTGTAAAGAGTTCTTGACAGTCAAGAACTCTTTACAGCATCATCGGCCCATGGAGAATCGGGTCAAGACTCATCGCGAGGACCGCGGCTGGAGCCAGGGTGAGCTCGGCCGGCGTCTCGGCGTGTCGCGGCAGACGATCAATGCCGTCGAGACCGACAAATATGATCCGAGCCTCCCGCTGGCGCTGCGCGTGGCGAAGCTATTCGCCGTGCCGGTGGACCAGCTGTTCATCGACCATTGGCGGCCGGAGGATGTGGAATGACTCGCGTTATGGAGAGAAATACGGCGAAGAAGCTGATCGTGCAGACATTGTCGGGAGCCGCTTTCGGTGCCGCCGGCACGTTCCTGTTCCTGCAATACGGCGGAAAGGTCGCGGACTTCGAAGACCCTGCGCGGCTCGCCGCCGCGGCCACCGGCATCATCTACGTCCTCATGGGGCTGTTCGTCGGGATCGGAGCGCTTGTCCCTGGCGCGGGCGCCAAATTCCTGAACGTCGAGGATGCTGACGAAATCCTTGCCGAGCGCAAGTCGATCGGTCCGGGAGCCATCGGCGCCCTGCTCATCGGGCTGCTGCTCATGGCGCTCGCACTGACTTCCGGGGGCGGCCAGCCCGGCGCTTTGTCGCCAGACACGGCGCTCGCAATCGCCGCGGCCTGCCTTGCGGGAATGATTGCGGTTGGCTGGTGGGTCCGTGGAAAGGTCGACGAGCTCAATCGTCAGATGGGAATCGAATCCTCCGCGATCGCCATGAATGCCTCCCTGCTGCTGTTCGGCGGATGGGCAGCGCTCGCGCATGTCGGATACGTCCAGTGGATTCCACCGCTCGGGCTACTGGCAGGCCTCGCATTGCTCGAGCTGGGAGCGATCTTCTGGGTCGTTGGAAAGCGCGGGATGCTGGTTCCACGCTGAAATGCTATGCGCGCGTCCGAGCGGGGCGAGCATGAAGGCGATAGCAGCGGGAGTATTGGCGATCATGGCAAGCGACGCATCCGCCCAGGCCGAGCGGCCGCCGGTAGAGCATATCGGCAAGCCGATGCTCGGCGAGCAGCGGCTGCCCTTCTCCAGCGCCGTGCGGGTGGGTGATGTACTCTTCCTGTCGGGGCAGCTCGGCATCGACGCCAACGGGAAGCTGCCTTCGGATATCGAAGCGCAGGCCCGGCAGACGATGGACAATATCGGCGCGGTGCTGAAGGAGCAGGGCCTCGGCTTCGGCGACCTCGTCAAATGCACGGTGATGCTCGACGACATGGCCGATTGGCCCGCGTTCAATAAGGTCTACGTGACCTACTTCCCGGACGGCAAATACCCCGCCAGAAGCGCGTTCGGCGCCGATGGACTGGCGCTTGGCGCGCTGGTCGAGGTGGAGTGCATCGCGCACGCCCGCAAGGGCTGAGCCGCGGCGGCCCCGATCGCGAGGCCGCCACGTGAAGTCGATCAGGCCTTGGGCGTGAACGCAACGTAATCGCGGCGCGTGACCGTGAGCTTGTTGCCCTTGTCGCTCGTGGAATCCATCGACTGGCCGACTTCGGTCTGCTGCACCGTCCAGCATTCCGGGCCGTCCTGGTTCATCGCGCTGGTGAAGCAGGCCTTGCCGTCGACCATCTCGAGCTTGCCATGATCGACATGCTCGGTGCCGGAGTTCGTCTCGTAATTGCCCGCCCCGTCGATCGAGGTCGTGTGCGGCTTGCCGTCCTGGGTGTAATCCCACGTCGTTTCCGCGAGCGTGAATTCCGCAGGTGCTGCGACGTTCGCGTCGGCCTCTGCTACCGCTACGTTCGCGTCGTCCGCGTTGGTTGCGGCTTCCTGGTTCTGGCTGCACGCCGCAAGCGCGGCGCATCCGGCAAGCAACAATAGCTTCTTCATGGCTGCTCTCCCCCTGTAGAGGGGCGGCGCTTTACCATGCTTCCGTTGCGGACGCGAACCGGACTAGACGAGCTCGACCGCGACCGCCGTCGCCTCGCCGCCGCCGATGCAGAGGCTCGCGATGCCACGCTTGCCGCCCTTCTGCTTCAGCGCGTTGACGAGGGTGACCAGAATACGCGTGCCGCTGGCACCGATCGGATGACCGAGAGCGGTAGCGCCGCCGTGGACGTTGATCTTCTCGTGCGGGATGCCGAGGTCCTTCATCGCGAACATCGCGACGCAGGCGAACGCCTCGTTCACTTCCCACAGGTCGACTTCGCTGGCCTTCCAGCCCGCCTTGTCGAGCACCTTCTCGATCGCACCGATCGGTGCGACCGTGAACTGCGCCGGCTCCTGCGCATGGGCCGCCGTGGCGACGATGCGCGCGACCGGGTCGAGGCCCTTGGCGCTGGCGACGGACTCGCGGGTCAGGACGACCGCGGCGGCGCCGTCGGAAATGGACGAGCTGGTAGCGGCGGTGATCGTGCCTTCCTTCGAGAAGGCGGGCTTTAGCTGCGGGATCTTGTCGGGACGGCCGCGGCCCGGGGCTTCGTCGGTGTCGACGACGGTCTCGCCGGCGCGGCTCTTGATGGTGACGGGGACGATCTCGTCCTTGAAGCCGCCATTGTCGATCGCGGCCTTGGCGCGGCTCAGGCTCTCGATGGCGTAATTGTCCATCTGCTCGCGGGTCAGCTGATATTCGTCGGCAGTGCACTGGGCGAAGCTGCCCATTGCGCGGCCTTCCTCATAGGCATCCTCGAGCCCGTCGAGGAACATATGGTCGTAGGCCGTGTCGTGGCCGATGCGCGCGCCCGAACGGTGCTTCTTGAGCAGGTAAGGGGCGTTGGTCATCGATTCCATGCCGCCCGCGATGATGAAGCTCGCGTTGCCGGTGCGGATCGCCTCGTCGCCCATGATCACCGTCTGCATCCCGGAGCCGCAGACCTTGTTGACCGTGGTCGCCTGGACGGACTTCGGGAGCCCGGCCTTGATCGCCGCCTGGCGGGCAGGGGCCTGGCCGAGACCGGCGGGAAGAACGCAGCCCATGTAGATGCGGTCGATGTCCTCGCCGGAGACGCCTGCGCGCTCCACCGCAGCCTTCACGGCCGTCGCGCCGAGATCGGTCGCCGAAGCCTCGGCGAGGGCGCCCTGCATCGAGCCCATCGGAGTGCGGGCGATCGAAAGGATGACAGTTGGGTCTTCAGCAATGGTGGCCATCGTTCAGCTCCGGAGTCGGATTGTTGCAGTGCACATAAGACCGCAGGCTTGCTTGTTC
>DASUVP010000191.1:0-3909 GCA_036378895.1 Sphingomicrobium sp. | reverse complement strand
AGACGGCCCTGGAGTCGTCGCTCGGTCGGTCACGATGCATCAACCATCGCTCCCTCCTCCCTCCTAACCATGACCGCCTCTCCGCCACGTCATGGCCGTTGCCGGTAATGGGTCCGGACCCTAATAGAGGAACATCGGCATGCCCTCGACCCGCATCACCTTGGCGCGGTAGAGCGAGGGATCGTACAGCCCGGAAACGTCGACCGATTTACGGCCTTCTTCGAGCGTCCCGATCGGCACGTGGCTGTAATTGCCGTCCTTAAGCGCGACCATCCGGCCATGCTCGTTGCGGGCGAGCAGCTGAACCGCGAGGCCGCCGAAGGCGAGGCCGACCATGCGGTCCATCGCATCCGGCTCTCCGGCGCGCATCAGGTAAGCGAGCTCCTGGATGACCGTTCCGAAGCCGAGCTGGTCCTTGATTGCGCGCCCGAGGCGGCGGCTTACGCTGATCTCCTCGCGGTCGCTGCCCGGTAGCGAGCGCATCGCATCGTCCCCGACCGCTTCGCCCTTGATGGTCGCCCCTTCGGAGATCACGCACATGGCATAGCCGGCGCCGCTCTCGGCCTTGTCCCTCGCCAGAAGCGGAAGGAGCACGTCGAGGTCGGCGGGGATCTCGGCGATGATCGTCCGGTCGACCTGGGCAAGGAAGCCGGCGAGCAGCGCCGTCTCACCGCTGCGGCGGCCAAACAGCTCGACGATGCCGATGCGCTCGTGGCTTTCGATGGTGGTGCGGAGCGCGTTGATCGCCTCGACCGACCGGCTCACCGCGGTCGAGAAGCCTATGCAATAGTCGGTTCCGAAGACGTCATTATCCATCGTCTTCGGGATCGAAACGACCGGGAAGCCCTGCCGCGACAAATGCGCGGAGAAGCGCAAGGTCCCGTCGCCGCCGAGCGTGACCATGGCGTCGACGCCGAGCCGATCGAGGACGTGGAGCACGTGATCGGTCTTGTCGCCGCTCGGATGAGTTCGCGGGTCCATCCGTGACGTGTGGAGGATCGTCCCGCCCATGCGGTCGATGCCGCGAACCCCGTCACGCGTCAGCGGGTGGCTGTTGGCCGCGACCGATGCCGCATCGTCCGGGTCGATCTCGAGCACACCCTGCCAGCCGCGCTTGAAGCCGACCACTTCCCAGCCGTTGTCATCGGCGGACAAAGTGATCGAGCGGATGCAGGGGTTGAGTCCGGGCACATCGCCACCACCGGTCAGGATTCCGATCTTCACTTAAGCCCCGCTGTCCACATGCCCGGGGCACAGCATTTAGGGAGTGCACGTGTCAACTCGCCATCCGGCGGATCAAACAGGGCTCAGGGCTGTCTCGTCTCGCCATCCGGCGGATCGCGATGCTCGCCAGTCCCCCGAACTGGCTATGCGTCGCGATGGTGCCCAGGAGAGGACTCGAACCTCCACGCCCTTGCGAGCGCCAGCACCTGAAGCTGGTGCGTCTACCAATTCCGCCACCTGGGCACAGGAGCTTGCGATTTCAGCTGGTAGGCGGCGCCATTTGGAGACGGGCCAACGCCTTGTCAATTCCCGTTGGCGGCATGCTCCGGCTGATAGTCGAGTATGTCCCCCGGCTTGCAGTCGAGCGCCTCGCAGATCGCCTCCAGCGTCGCGAAGCGGATGCCCTTCACCTTGCCCGACTTGAGCAGCGAAAGGTTCGCTTCCGTGATGTCGATCTCGGCCGCGAGGTCCTTCGAGCGTTTCTTGCGCAGGGCGAGCATCACGTCGAGCCGAACGACGATCGGCATCAGACGATCTCCCGCAATTCCTCGTCGACCGTCCGCGCGCGTTCGAGCAGGCGGGCGACGAGGAACAGGATCAACGCGACGCCGATGGTGAGTATGTCGCGCAGCTGAAGCTTGAATTCCAACCGGTGACCGTCGCTTGGCCCCGCAAGCAGGACGGCGGCGACCGGAGCCACGACCGATACCAAAGCGACCAGCAGCAGCCAGAAGGCGAAAGCGCGGAAAGCGCCGACAACGCGGGCGGTGAACAGGTCGCCCTCGGCGATTGCACCGAGCATCTTGCCGAGCTGCCAGAGCGCCACGCTGAGCAACAGGATCGTGATGTCCGCGATGATCATCAGCGGCCCTGCTTCCTCGACCGACGCCCGCGCACGGACGCTCAAATAGTCGAGCGACAGACCGAATCGGCCGGCGACGTAGGCAGCGACGATGCAGCCCCAGAAGGTCCATACAGCCCATTGCAAGCGCCTTGCCGTAATGGAGATATCGGACGTTCCCATGCCACTTGACCTCATTATCGTTTTGCAATAATTTGTTGGTGCAATTCGGTACTTACATAAAGGAAAACAGAATGAAACGCCAGATGCGAATCGCGCTTGCGCTGGTCGGGTTCGGGGCAGCGGCGGCGCTCTATCCGTGCCTCGCCGCCGCCCAGATCGCCAAGCCGGTCGTGACCTCGGTCGCGGGCAAGGCAGCCGAGGTTCCGTTCGAGCTGTTCCGCGAGAACCGCATCATTCTCGGCGGTCGTGTAAACGGCACGGAAACGCAGATGATCCTCGACAGCGGCGCGGGCGTGACGACCATCGACCGCGATTTCGCGCGGAAGATCGGCCTCAAGAAGGGCATGTCGATCACGGCCCAGGGCGTCGGCGGCAGGCAGCAGGCCGAGCTCGTCCAGGACGTGACCGTCGAAGTCGGCAATCTGAAGCTGAGCGGAGTGAGCGTCGCGGTCATCGATCTCGACGCGATCGAGAAAGCCATCGGGCGGCCGATGCCAGTGATCCTCGGCCGCGAGCTGTTCACCAACAGCGTGGTCGGCCTCGACTTCAACAAGCAGTTGCTGACGCTGTCGCCGGCGATCAACTTCGCGGCTCCCGCCGGCGCAATCGAGGTCAAGCTGAAGCGCCAAGGAACGCTGCACTTCCTGCCCATCGCGGTCGACGGGCAGAAACCGGTCGAAGCAGCGCTCGACCTCGGCAACGGCGGAGCGCTGAGCCTGTCGAAGGAATATCATGAGTCGGTCCCCGCCTTCGCCAGGCTGCCTTTTGCGGTTGGGCTCAGCGGCGGCGTCGGCGGGCTTCATGAAACGAAGCGCGTGACCATGCCGAAGGTCGAGATCGGCGGCTTCACGTTCAACGATGTCCCGACCGACCTCGGCTCAGTCGCGGACGGCCCGTACGACGGCCGCGCCAATGCCGGCATCCAGTTGTTCAAGCCGTTCCAGCTCACGCTCGACCTCGGCAACGACCGGCTGTGGCTGAAGCCGAGCGGAAGCGAGCCGGTCTTCACCAAGGACCGCGCGGGCATGTTCGTCATGCTCGAGGACGACCATTTCAACGTGCTCCACGTGACCCCGGGCAGCCCGGCCGAGCGCGCCGGCCTGAAAAAGGGCGACAAGCTGGTCGCCATTGGCGGAGAGAAAGTCGGGCCGGGCTTCTACGCGTCGAGCCGGTCGGGCTGGAGCCGCGAGGCGGCCGGAACGAAGGTCGGCATCACCAAGTCCGACGGCGAGAGGGTGACGCTGATCCTGGCGGACTACTACTGAGCGTGAAAAAAGGTGGCCGCCTGCGGCGGCGGCCGCCTTGTCAATGCCGCGCCCCACCCGCTAGTGGCAGCGCATGCTGGAACCCAAGCTCGTAACCGTGTTCGGCGGCAGCGGCTTCGTTGGCCGCTACGTCTGCGAACAGCTGCTCGAGTACGACGAATATCATGTTCGCCTGCGGGTGGTGACCCGCGAGCCGCGCCAGGCCAACTTCATCCAGCCGCTCGCGCAGGTCGGCCAGTTCGGCTTCGTCCGCGCCGACATCACCGTCCCTGCAAGCGTCGTGGAAGCGGTCGAGGGCAGCTCCGCGGTGGTCAATCTGTGCGGTGTGATGAAAAGCAACCTGCAGGGCGTCCATGTCACCGGCGCGCGCAATGTCGCCGAGGCGGCACGGGACGC
>DASUVP010000190.1:0-9157 GCA_036378895.1 Sphingomicrobium sp. | reverse complement strand
GGACGGCAGCGGCAAGCTCTTCCTCTACGCCTACGGCGCCTACGGCTACGCCGTCCCGCCTTCGTTCAACACCAACCGGATCAGCCTGCTCGATCGCGGCTGGGCCTGTGCGATCGCCCATATCCGCGGCGGCGACGACCTTGGCTACCAATGGTTTCTCGACGGCAAGCTCCAGAAGCGGACCAACACGTTCAACGACTTCGTCGACGTCGCGAAAGGGCTGATCGCCGAAGGTTTCACCCACAAAGGCGGGATAGGAATCAACGGCGGATCGGCAGGCGGCGAGCTGATGGGCGCGGTCGCCAATTCGGACCCCGATCTGTGGGGCGCGATCGTCGCCGACGTGCCCTTCGTCGACGTGCTCAACACCATGCTCGACGACAGCCTGCCGCTCACCCCGGGCGAGTGGCCGGAATGGGGCAATCCGATTACCGACAAGGCCGCGTTCGACCTGATCCGCAGCTATTCGCCCTACGACAATGTGAAGGCGCAGGATTATCCGCCGATGCTGATCACCGGCGGGCTGACCGACCCTCGCGTGACCTATTGGGAGCCGGCCAAGTGGGCGGCGAAGCTCCGCGCGACCAAGACCGACGACAACCTCCTGCTGCTGAAGATCAACATGGGCGCCGGCCATGGAGGCAAGTCGGGCCGCTGGGACCGGCTCCACGAGGTCGCCGAGACCTACGGCTTCCTCCTCACCCAGGTCGACGGCGAATGAAGGCACTGCTCTCGACCCTCGCCGCTCTGGTCGCAGCGCCTGCGGTCCCGGCGCCCGTCGCATCCGTGGAAGTCGTCCGCGATGGCGAGAATTGGACCGCGGAATACAGCCTGTCGAAGCAGGCGCCCGTCTGGGTCTTTACGGATTCCATCGAGGCGCGCGAAAGGAAGGGCAGCTGGCGGGCGGGCAGTTGGAAAGTGCTTACTCCCGGCGTGCGGCTCGAGCGACGCGGCTGGTACGACGTCCTAGTCGCAGACAGCGGCACGGTTCCGCAAAGCGTGACCGTCAGTTTCACGCCGTTCGTGGATGACATCGAGGCGGCCTATGACGCCGCCCTTGCATTTACCGACGGTTCGATCGCGCTTTTCGACGGCAAGTTCACCGTCTTTCCCGCCGCATCCCCGGCAGCCGTCGCCAAATTCCCGATCGATCCAACGGGCATCGCGGGGAACGACGAACCGACCCGTATCGTGATGCGCGATACGTCCGGACCTGTTCTTCTGCAAGGCAGACGGGTCACTGTGGCGACTCTGGAAGAGGATGGCGGCTACGTCCATTTCGGCAAGGCCGAGCCTGTCGAGGACCAGGCGATGACGACGGTCATCGATCCCGGACTGCCGCGCTGGCTCGCCGGCTTCCTCGGGGATTCGGTTCCCGCAGTCCTCAAGACCTATGCGCAGAAACTTGGACCCGCGCCGGGCAGCAAGCCGCTGCTCATGGTCAGCTGGGCCGGGGCGACCCCTGGGGAGCAAAGCATGGGCGGCAGCGTCCTCCCCTCGACCGTGGTGATGACGTTCGAAGGCGCGGGAGTCGCCGAGGAGAATGCGGACCTGCGCAACGGTGCGCGCTGGTTCGCCGCCCATGAAGGCGCGCATTTCTGGCTCGGCAACGCAGTCCACCATTCCGGGCCGCAGGAGAGCTGGATCACCGAAGGCGGCGCCGATCTCCTGGCCTATCGCGCCGTAGCCTCGGCGGACCCGAGCTTCGATGTCCGGTCAGGACTCCAGGATGCGCTGGACCAATGCATCGCCTTTTCCCGAAAAGGGGGTGTCGCCACGGCGAACGAGCGCGGCGACCACAAAGCCTATTATCATTGCGGGACGGTCTTCGGATTGGTGGCGGAACGCGCGGCCGGAGGCGACTTCGGAAGTTTCGTTCGCGGCCTGATCGACGCCAACCAGGAGGACAAACAGGTCACGCGCGCCGAATGGCTCGCGGCGCTGGATGCGCGTGCTCCGGGCAAGGGCCTGGGCAGAGCGATCGGCAGGCTGCTCGATGCGCCGGCGGCGGATGCAAAGCCGTGGGTCGCGCTGTTGAAGCGGGCGGGCGTCCCGGTGACTGTCGGCCCCCATGGAAAGCCCCGGCTGCCATGAGCCGCCCGGTCTTCGAGCTGGAATTCACCGCGTCCGCCGAGCACATCGACGAGCTCGGTCACGTCAACAATGCGGTGTGGGTGCAGTGGATCCAGACGATCGCGGTCGCGCACTGGCACTCCGTCTGCGACCCGACGCATCACGACGCTTACTTCTGGGTCGTTGTGCGGCACGAGATCGATTATTTGCGCGCGGCGTTCGAGGGCGACCGGCTGACCGCGCGCACCTGGGTCGGCGAAGCACCGAAGGGAGCGCGCTTCGACCGGCATGTCGAGTTCATCGGTGCGGACGGGAAAACCCGCGTTCGGGCGAAGACCAGCTGGGCGATCATCGACCGCACATCAAACCGCCCTATCCGCGTCCCGGCAGAGGTCATCGCGCCGTTCGTCGGCGGCTAGCGCGCTTCCTCGGCGAAACTTTCGATCGCGAGACCGATCGTCCTGAACAGCGGCGACGCAACGACCAACGCCACGATGGTGGCGATCGCCGACAGCAGAATCAGGGTTCCGATGACCAGCATTGGCGGCCTCCTCCAACCGTGCCCGCCCATGTTGTCGCGCAACTTTGTGACAGGCCGATTGCCTTCCGGTTGCGTATTGCCGAGGCGCCGGAACGTCCCGCCGCATCCTTCTTTTCGCCTACGTGCATCCGGCGTTTGGCTTCGGGCGTTGAGCCGGCGAGTCGCGGGAAAAACGATTGGCGAAGCGAAACGACATTGCTCCCTATGAGCGGCGCGAGGCGCGCCGGTGGACGAGCGTCACCGACTATTGGCCGGATGCCCATACGCATGTCGGAGACGTCCATTGGCCAAGGCCCGGCAGCCTGAGCGACTATCCAGTCGCGCCAAAGTCCGCCACTCTCCGAAGGCGCAGCCGCCGGGGTCTGATCCTGCCGGTTGTCGCTGTCCTTGTCGCCTGCGGGCTCAGCCTGTGGGGTAGCGGCGTTCTCGACCAGTCGAAGAAGCCGCAGGCCGCCGTCAGCGCGATCACCAGCAGCGGCCTCGTCTTCGGCCTGTGCAACCAGGGCGGCCTCACCAATTGCGTCGCCAGCGGGGACAGCTTCTATCTCGGCGGCAAGACCGTGCGAATCGCCGGCATCGAGGCGCCGCAGCTTTACGGTGCCGCCTGTCCGAAGGAGGCCGCGCTCGGTCGCAAGTCGGCGGCACGGTTGCAGACCATCCTCAATTCGGGCGAGCTCGAGATGACCAAGGTCGGACAGGACCTCGACCGCTACGGCTTGCTTCTGCGCAGCGTGGCGGTCGAAGGAAAGGATGTCGGCCGGACTTTGGTCTCGGCCAGCCTTGCCCGCGACATCGGCGACATGACCCGCAGCTGGTGCTAATCCGCCTCTGGCGGGGAGGGGCTAATGGCAGGGCTCAAGCGCAAGCGTTACGAGGAATTGCTCGAGCCGATGCAGGCCGAGCTCGTCGCCATGGCGCGCTGGGTCGCGGCTACAGGGCGGCGGATCGTCGTGCTGTTCGAGGGCCGCGACACGGCCGGGAAGGGCGGTGCGATCGGCGCGATCGCCGACCAGCTCAATCCCCGCCAATGCCGCGTGGTCGCGCTTGCCAAGCCTACCGAGGCGGAAGCGGGCCAATGGTACTTCCAGCGCTACGCCGCGCATCTGCCGACCGCCGGACAGATCACCTTGTTCGACCGCAGCTGGTATAATCGCGCAGGCGTCGAGAAAGTCATGGGGTTCGCGAAAGAGGATCAGGTCGCGGCCTTCCTCGAGGCTGCGCCGCAGTTCGAACGGATGCTCGTCGGCGACGGCATCCTGCTCTTCAAATATTGGCTGACCTGCGACCAGGAGAAACAGGAGGAGCGTTTCGCGGAGCGAATGGAAGACCCCCTGAAGCGCTGGAAGCTGTCCTCGATCGACCAGGCGGCGCGCACCAAATATGCCGATTACACAGATGCGCGCGAAAAGATGCTGAAGGCGACGCACACGGATTGGGCTCCGTGGACCCTCGTCGATTTCAACGACCAAAGGCTTGGCCGGCTGACCCTCATGCGCGACCTGCTCGACCGGCTGCCGGACACCAAGTGCGACGAGAAGCCGATCGACTGGCCGCCGCTTGGCCATGAGCCGCTGAAGGAAAAGTTCGGCGTGCTTCGGCCGATAGCGAACTATCCGGCCGACTGATGCGCTTCAGGCAGCGGTCGCAAGCGCCGCGATTCTGGCCGCAGCGCCCGCGCCGCATGTCCGCCGCACGCCCGCTCATCCTTGCTTCGATTCTCGGGATCGTCTGGGCGGGCGCGGACCCTATGCTGGTCGAGTCGCCGGGCTTCCTGTCGGGCGAGCCCGAGCGGGTGGCGGCGCAATTCACTCGCTGCGGGCCGGCACGCGCTCACGCCTGCGTGGTCGACGGCGACACGTTCAAGCTTAGCAAACGGCGGGTGCGGATCATCGGCATCGACGCCCCGGAAACGCATCATGCGGCCTGCCCGGAAGAGGCGCGGCTCGGCGAGCGGGCGACCGCCAGACTTCAGGCTCTTCTGAACGACGGTCCGTTCGACATGGTTGCGCCGGTCTACCGCCGCCAGGATCGGTACGGCCGCGATCTGCGAACGATCCGGCGAACTTTATCCGACGGACGCACGCAATCCATAGCCGAGGAGATGCGCGAGAGCGGCCTCGCGCATCGTTACCTGGGTGGGTTCAAAGCGGGTTGGTGCTGATCAGCAGCGCCAGCCACCGCCCGACCACCATTGCCGCTGGCAACCCTCGTTCTTGCTGACCCAGCGCGGATAGCTGCGCCACGGCTGGTCGTGCCACCAGTCGTTGTAGCTGTCCGATTCCCACGACCGGTTGTTGTACAAGGCCCACTCGCCGGCATCGATCCAGGTATTCGTAGAGCCACATGACCCGCGACGTCCGCGGTGGCTGCTTCCGCTATCGCCACGATGCCCACGTCCGCTGCGGACGTCGCAGCCCTGCAACTTCGTGTCGCCGCGGACCCGGCCGATGTCGCCCCGTCCGCTACCGACGCTCACCGAGAAGCCTTCGTCAACAAAGCTGCTTTGTGCGACGGCGGTGGAGGGCAATGCGATTGCGCCAAGCGACGCCAAGACAAGCAACATGCGCATGTCGCTTACTCCTTCTGCCCACCCGGACTCGGCTCGAGCGCCGTGACGTCCGTGCAACGTTGCATGACGTCAGTGGTGGCAGCAATCGATACAGCGGCCGCTATTGTGTCATTATGGGAATGCGACTGCCGGACGGATGCTTGCTACCGCCAGAGCCCCGCCAAGATTGCGAGAACGCATAGTGCGATGCTCACGCGATTCTCTCCCCTGTCGCGGTTGAGAATGTGTCAGCGCCCGCAGCGGCTTCCAATCCGGTCGCGCGTCGGTCAGGCGCGAGTCCGGTTCGTTTCGTCGCCAATATGAAGTGAACAACTCGGTTCGGGGGCTTGCCGATCAAGTGCACGGGCTGCCGTTTCGTGCTACGCGTCTGGCCGTCGGAACAGGGGGCTGGCCGATGCCGTATCCACGCGCGCCATATTATATTCTGGTCTGCATCGCGGTGATCGTCGCCGGTTTCTGGGAAAGCTATTTCTCGGTCTGGGGGAACGTCCCTTGGCAATTCCACGCGCATGGCGTCGCCGCCAGCATCTGGGTTGTGATGGTCCTCATGCAGAGCTGGACGGCGCACCACGACCAGCTGCCGCTGCATCGCGCGGTGGGCAAGTCGAGCCTCTTTCTCTTTCCCTTCCTGATCGGCGGGCTCGCGGCGATCATCGATCTGACGGGCAAGGGTTTCCTCGCGGCCAACGAGCCGGTGCGCGTGCTGTTCGGCGGCGAGTTCCTGATCGGCCTCGTTCTGGCCGTGGTGGCCTATGTCGTCCTCTTCTATCGCGCTCTCAGATTTCGGCGGAAGGTCTGGATCCATTCGGGCTACATGTTGGCGACGCCGCTGATCCTGTTCGAATCGCCGCTGAGCCGGGTCATCGGGACGTGGGTGCCCGGACTGACCGTTCGCGGACCGCAGGACTTCCATCTGATCATGATCACGATCCTCCTGGGAATGGCCGTCGAGCTGGCCATCGTGGCGGTACTCTGGTGGCGCTTGCGTGAGAAAGCGAAGCCGTTCCTGGTCGCGGCGGTCTTCGTCGTCGCGCAGATGCTCGCCATGGGCCTGCTGACCGACAATGCAGTGCTGGAGAGTCTTCTGGTCGTGATCGGCAACATGCCGAGCGCCGTCGTTGTCCTGACCGGCTTCGCCATCGGCGCGACGACGAGCTGGGCGGGATGGCAGGCAGGGAAGAGCCCGGCGGTGCCGGTCGGAGGAGCGGCCCAGCCGGCGTAGACGCGGCTAACCCGACGGTAAGCTTCCGCATTTATACGGGCCGGATGAGCGCGAGCCTCCTTGTCAGATATGTGAACCCATGGAGGTTCCGGCGCCAGCAGAACGAGGCGCGCATCACCTCCCTTCGCCACCGCGACGGCGACACGTGCAAAAGGTGCAAGCGGCCGATGCGCTTCGACCTTCCCGACGGCCATGACCTGATGGCCAGGATCGAGGAGATTGAGCCGGGCGCGGCAGGCGCGATCGAATCACTCGACAATCTCTGCCTCACCCATGTCCGCTGCAACGCGAAGCACGGCTGCGACACCGCCGAGGTCAAGGAACGGGCGCGGATCAAGCACGAAGCCGCGCTGTTCGCCAAGTCGAAGCAGAAGCGTCGAAGGGCCCAGGCGACCTAGCCAACTCCCGTTCAGCTTCGCTGCCCCATTTCGGCCATCGGTTCGTAGGAGCAGCGTGGCGATGATGAGCGGTCTGCCGATTGCCCTGCTGTTCGCTGCCCAGGCTGCGGCCGACGCTTCCTACGGCCCCGCGCCGCCGCCCGCGCCCAAGCCGAAGGCGGCCGCCGCGGCGAGCGCCTGCGCCGTTCCGCCCGTCGACAAGGACAAGGGCGAGATCTTCGTCTGCGCTCCGCGGCCCGAAGGCTATCGCATCGATCCCGACGTGCTGAAGGCGAGCAAGCAGGCGCGCAACCGGACCAAGCCGAAGCGGCCCGAGCGGCTGGTCGACACCAGCTGCGCGACGGTCGGGCCGCACGGCTGCATGTCGACCGGCATCGACCTGCTCAACGCAGCTTTGGTGGCGGCGACGATGGCGCAGAAGGCGATCTCGGGCGGGAACGTGGGGCAGATGTTCGTCACCAACCCACAGCTCAGCGAATATGAGCTGTACAAGCTGGCGAAGAGCGAGCGCGAGGCCAAGGAAGCCGAGCAGGCCACCGCGGCGAAGGTCAAGGCGATACGGGAGGAGGCGGCGGCAAAGGCCGAGGGCGAATCCCGATAGGGACACAAGGCCCGTCACGGGAGGCGGCGGCTCGACGCGGCTAACCATTCTGAAACCACGCGTATTTAGTCTCCATTGCCATGGCCAGTCCGCTCAAATCGGCGAAGCAGTCCGTCAAGCTCGGCGCGCCCGTGCGCGGGTCGCGGATCCGGCGCGATCCGCCGCCGATCGCGAAGAAGATCGTCGAGCGCGACCCGGACGAGCGCGACACGCGGGTCGTCGCCATCGGCGTGGTCGTGTTCGCGCTCGCGATCTTCATCCTCACGATGGCGTTCAGCGCTTACCAGGCCTGGTCCCCTGCCGACTACGAAATCGAAGTCAACAACCTCTAGCTGAAGCGTCACCCCGCGGCCGTTTAGGTTAGGTATTCGGCCGTAACGAGCGTATGGCGGGTCCGGGCCGACGCCGTACTTGCCGGCGCTTCCGCCGATCCGGCGACGCCGTCCCAGGCGAGAGCAGCAAGCTCTCGCGCAAGAAAGGCAATCACAATGCGCAAGACCCTGATCGCCGCGCTCGGCGCGGCAACGATGCTGTTCGCTTTCCCAGCGGCGGCCCAAGACTTCCCCGTAAAGGGCGGCGATTATTGGACGGTCGCCGAGATCACGATCGATGACGGCCACTTCGGCGACTATGCCGACCATCTCGCCGGCCTCTATCGCAAGTCGGTCGATTTCCAGAAGTCGAAGGGCTGGATCAAGGCATCCTACATCCTCGCCAACGTCAACAAGCGCTCCGGCGAGCCCGACCTTTACCTGGTGACCATCGCCGACCGCCCGACCACGCCGGCCGAGGATGAGGCGCGCGCCAAGGAAACCAACGCCTTCCTGCAGTCGAGCTCACGCCAGTCCGACACGCAGAGCGGCGAGCGCGCCAAGTACCGTCATCTCGGCGGCAACATGCTGCTGCAGGAGATGGTGTACCGGAAGTAGTTCGGCACGATGAGAGGGGGCGCCGGTTGACTACCGGCGCTGTTCTGTCGGTGCGCGTTCCAGCACTGGCGGCCGGCGGTTGGCCGAAGGCCAACCCGCTCGACGTCACGGATTTGCTCCGTGACGGCTTACCCAGTCCAAGCCGCCGTCCGCTTCCGGCCCAGGGGAGCCACCAGTCACGTTGACTCCACCAAGGCTATCCAACAAGCTCCGTCAATGGCGTCGGTTCGGGGCGGGGATCATGAGGCATTATCGAATTCACAAGGTGAACAGGCCCGGCGGGATCGTGCTCAAGAAGAAGGACGTGCTCGCGGTGTCTGACAGGGATGCCGTTCAAAAAGCGGCGGACGTGAAGACTGCCCGGTGTGCGAGGTCCTGAAAGACGGACAGCAGGTCGGTTCAATTATCTGACACACGATCGTCGTCGTCGCACTCCTTGCGATGGCGGCGAAGCATCTTCTCGGATTCTCCTACCAATCGCTCAGTTTCCGAAATGCTTTCGCGCAACGCCTTCTGGCTGGCTTCGACCTCGCGAGATTGTTGCTCGCGACGCTCGGCTCGCTTCTTCTTGTCCAACATCGTGGATCAACGCCCGCGAGCTTGATGGGTTCAGCCACTTCGCACCGAGCGCAGGTGAGCGATTGCGAAAGCAATCGGGAGCCAGCGCGAAGAGACACTTCTTGCCCGGCCGGCGGGTCGGCGAAGACGAACCCGTCCGACGGTACGAATTTACTTCGTGACGGCCACCTACCCGCAGAGCGGGCGTTCGGTGCTGACGGCCGGCCGGGACTGGCTGCCGGTGCCAGTGTAACCGGAGGGCGCCT
>DASUVP010000189.1:0-6021 GCA_036378895.1 Sphingomicrobium sp. | reverse complement strand
GAGGATGGCGCTGTCAGAATCGACCGAATCGACCTTCCCGACCACCGCTCCGCTCTGGTCGTAGACCGACACCCCGGCCTTGACGTCGTCCGCCGTCGCGAGCGTCACCTGCCCCGCATCGGTCTGGGTCGTGGTCGTCTGCGTCGTTGTCGAGGTCGGCGGGGTGGTAGCCGTCGGAGCTGTCTGCGTGGTCGTGGTTTGCGTCGTCGCTGGAGTCTGGGTCGTCGTTGTTTGAGTAGTCGTCGGCGGCGTGGTCGCCGTCGGCGGCGTCTGGGTGGTCGTCGTCGACTGCGTGGTTGTCGTGTCGGTCTGCGCCGCAGCGATGGACGAAATGGCGGCGATGGCCGTGGCGGCGCCTAGAGCGCGGAGCTTCAAAGTCATGGTGGTCCTCCCAGTTACGAACTGGAAGACAACGAGCAGGCCCGCTCGCGGGTGCACGCCTGTCGGCAGGCCGTTTCCGGTTCCCGACAGGCGGCTCGATACCCCGCGTTTAAAGAACGTAGCGGCTGAGGTCGGCGTTCTTGGCGATGCCTGCCAGCTGCTGCTCGACGAAGGCGGCGTCCACCACCAGGGTCTGACCGCTGCGGTCCTCCGCCTCGAAGCTCACATCCTCGAGCAACTTCTCCATCACCGTCTGGAGACGGCGGGCTCCGATATTCTCCACTGCTTCGTTCACCTCGGCGGCGATCCGGGCCAGCGCCTCGATCCCGTCGTCGGCGAAGGTGATGGTCACGCCCTCGGTGCCGAGCAAAGCCTGGTATTGCTGGGTCAGGCTCGCGCGGGTTTGCGAGAGGATGCGGACGAAGTCCTCCTGCGTCAGCGCGTTCAGCTCGACGCGGATCGGAAGGCGGCCCTGAAGTTCCGGAAGGAGGTCGGCCGGCTTGGCGAGGTGGAACGCACCCGACGCAATGAAGAGGATGTGGTCCGTCTTCAGCGGCCCGTACTTGGTCGCGACGGTGGTGCCCTCGATCAGCGGCAGTAGGTCGCGCTGGACGCCCTCACGGCTGACCGATCCGCCGCGCACGTCGCTGACCGCGATCTTGTCGATCTCGTCGAGGAAGACGATTCCGTTCGCCTCGGCGTCCGCCAAGGCGACGCGGTTGATGTCGTCGGGGTCGACGCGCTTGTCGGCCTCTTCGTCGGTCAGCCGCTGGAACGCTTCCGGCACCTTCAGCTTGCGGCGCTTGCCCGGCTGCTGGCCGAAAGCCTTGCCCATCATGTCGCTGAGGTTGATCATCCCGACCTGGCCGCCCATCCCGGGAATGTCGAACGGCATCGACGGCGCTTCCTGCACCTCGATCTCGACCTCGGCGGCGTTGAGGCTGCCATCCTTGTAGCGCTGGCGGAAGCTCTCGCGGGTCGCGGCGCTCGAACCCTTGCCGGTCAGCGCATCGAGCAGCCGCTCCATCGCCGCGTCCTCCGCGCCGGTGCGGACCGCCTCGCGGCGCCGCTCGCGCTCCAGCCGGACGGCCTCCTCGACCAGGTCGCGGGCGATCTGCTCGACGTCGCGGCCGACATAGCCGACCTCGGTGAATTTGGTCGCCTCGACCTTTACGAAGGGCGCGTCGGCAAGCTTCGCCAGGCGGCGGCTGATCTCTGTTTTCCCGCAGCCGGTCGGCCCGATCATCAGTATGTTCTTGGGCGTGACTTCGTCGCGCAGCTCGGGCGAGAGCTGCTGGCGTCGCCAGCGGTTGCGCAGGGCGACTGCGACGGCGCGCTTGGCGTCGTCCTGGCCGACGATGTGATCATTCAACGCCGCGACGATCGCCTTCGGGGTCAGCTTGTCTTTCAACACTTCGGAGGTTCCGCCGCTCTGGGGGATGGAGGTTTGATAGTTCATTTCCCAAGCTATGTCGGGAGGCGATCGAGACTGTTCAAGCCACGCCCTGAATGGCCAGCTTGCGTTCCAACCGCCGCGCGACGAGCACGACCACGGAAACCACCAGCAGATAGACAAACGCCGTGAACAGATAGGTCTCGAAGAACAGGAACGTGCGCGACGCGACTTCCTGCATCTGCGCGAAGAACTCGATGTACTGAATGAGGAAGACGATCGAGCTGTCCTTGACGTTCTGGACCGCCTGGTTGGTCAACGCAGGGACGGACATCCGCAGCGACTGCGGCGCTGTGATGAGGCGGAAGACCTGGAACCGGGAGAAGCCTTGCGCCCGCGCGGATTCCAGCTCGGCCTGGTCGAGCCCCTTGTACGCGATCGTCAGATAGCGCGCGTTGTAGGCCGACACGTTGAGAGTGAAGCCGAACACCGCGATCGTGAAGGGCGACAGCGTCACGCCCAAACTGGGCAAGCCGTAATAGAGCAGGAACAGGAAAACGATCAGTGGCGTCCCGATGAACAGGGAAATGTAGCTTTGCGTCAGGTACCGGACGGTCCGGTTTGCGCTCAGCGCAAGGCCGAAAACCCCGATCCCGCCGATCAGCCCGGTCACCGTGATCACCACGGACAGCAGGATCGTGTTCCGCAGGCCCCGGACGATCTGCGGCCAGTAGCTGACCAGATCGGCGAAGAAGGGAAAGGCGTCCATCAGCCTTCGCTGCCGAAGAAGTCATCAAGGACCTCGTCACTGCTCCGGTGAAGCAGGTTCTCGATCCGGTCCTCGGCGTAGACCTTGCCCTGGTCGAGGAACACGACCCGGTCGGAAATATGCTTCGCGAGCCCGAGGTCGTGGGTGACGCAGAGGATGGTGACATTGTCGAGGTAGAGGCGATTGATCAGAGCGACGACCTCGCGAACCATGATCGGGTCGAGCGCGGACGTCGGCTCGTCGAAGAACAGGACCTTCGGATCCATCGCCAGGGCGCGCGCGATCGCGACCCGCTGGCTCTGCCCGCCGGAAAGCGCCGCCGGAAAAGCATCGCGCTTGTCGGCCATCTCCATGAAGTCGAGCTCGTGCAGCGCACGTTCCTCGGCCTCGCGCCTCGGCATCTTCTTCAGCCGGCGCAGCGCGAGCGTCACATTGTCCAGTACCGACAGGTGGCGGTAGAGCGCGAAATTCTGGAAGACGAAGCCGATCCGGCTGCGCACGTCGCGAATGTCGACGCCCGGACGAGTGATATCCTTGCCGTCGAGCAGGATCGCCCCGGACGTGGGTTCGATGAGCAGGTTGAGACAGCGCAACAAAGTCGACTTGCCGCAGCCCGAAGGCCCCATGACGACCTTGGCCTCGCCCTCCTCCAGGTCGAAGCTGACACCGTCCAGGATGTTCCTGTCGCCGTAGGTCTTCACCAGATTTTTGACTTCGAGCAGGGCCATTCTCACTCCTGCGCAAAACCGGCGATGCTGTAGCGCTTCTCGATCAATCGGACGGCGCTCAGCAGCAGGCGGTAGATGGCGAAATAGATGAGGCCGATCGCGACATAGATTTCGATGCCGCGCAGTGTCGTTGCCGCAAGGGTCATCCCCTGCTTCGTGATCTCGGGGATGCCGACGGTGTAGGCGAAGGGCGAGAATTTGAGCACCGTGGTCAGCTCGTTGACCATGCCCGGGACCGAAAAGCGAAGCATCTGCGGGATCTTGATCAGCCGCAGCGTCTCGAACCGCGTGAAACCCATCGCACGCGCGGCGAGGACCTCGTTCGGATTGACCTCCGCGAGAGCGCCGCGGAACACTTCCGAAAGATAGGCGCCCGAGATGAGGCCGAGGCTCAGCATCATCGCAACCAGCGGCGGAACGTCGAGTCCGATGCCCGGCAATCCGAAGAAGACGATGAACAGCAGCACGAGCATCGGAATGCCGCGAAACACATAGACCCAGGCGGAAAGCAGTGCCGACAGCCATGCGCCGCCGAGCTCCCGCGCCATCGCGATCCCGAGCCCGACGACGAGCGCCGTCGCCGCGCAGCAGAAGGTGATCAGAAGCGTGTAGCCGGCGCCCTGTAGCAGGATCAGCAGGATGTCGGCGAAGCTCACGAGGAGCTTACTTCATCCACTTGTCGATGATCGCCTGCCGCTTCTCCGGCCCGAGCTCGTCGAGATATTTATCGAAGTCGACGCGAAGCTCCGAGCCCTTGGGGAAGGCGAACCCCAGCCGGTCGATCCCCTCGAACACATAGCTGTCCTGAACCGGCAGCTTCTTGCGATAGACCGAGGCGACCGTGCCATCGAGAAAGACCAGGTCGACCTGCCCGTTCTGCAAGTCGGCCAGCGCCTCGTTGTTGGTCGGATAGAGCTTCACCTGGTCGACCTTGTAGTAGCCCTTGGGCTCCAGCTCGGTCTTGATGAAATCCGTGTAGGCCGTGCCGCGGGCGTAGCCGATGCTGTAGTTCTTCAGCGTATCGAGGTTGGCGAGCTTGATGTTGCGGCTCTTCATGCTCACCAGGTTCCAGCTGTTGTCCATGTAGGGCTTGGAGAAATCCATGACCTTCTTGCGAGGCTCGGTGATCGAGATTCCGGAGAAGGCCACGTCCGCCTTCTTGCTGACGACGGCGCCGAGCATGCCCTGCCAGTCGTAGGCCGTAATCGCCATCGTGCAGCCGCGCGCTTTGCAGTAGCCATCGAACAGGTCGTAATCGAGGCCTTTGGTCTGCCCGTTCTCCTCGAACAGATTGGGCGGGGATGCCGGGGTCACGGCGACGTTGACCACCTTCGGCGCGCCCGCCGCCTCCTGCTTTCCGCAGCCGCCGGCGGCGATGACCGACAGAGCGAGCGCGAACGAGGCGAGGAATGTGCGGCGTCTCATGTTCGGATCCCCCTGTGCGAATGGAAAGGCGGCGTGAACGCGAACAATTCGTCGAACCCGGCCTGCTTGAAAGCTTCGCGCACCGCTTCGCCGCCATGCACGAAATCGAGGCTCTTCTGCGCGCCCTTGAGCGACCTCGCGAGACGCAGGATTGCGCGGACGCCGCCGAGGCTGACGAAGTCCAGCTCATCCAGGTCGATGGTCACGGAATTGGTGCTGGGCTGAAGCCGCTGCTGGACGGCCGAGGCGAAGTCGCTTCCGTCGGCCGCTTCCATACGACCCTGGGGACGAGCGATCAGCCGCTCGCCCTCTTCCAGAAACTGAGGCCCCATGCAGTTAAACTGCCGTTTATCCCGACCGGAGTCGAGATGGGTCGTCTACTCGACGGTCTCGAGGGTCAGCTGGTCGTTGGTGAAGACGCAAACCTCGGCGGCGATGTGCATCGCGCGCCGCGCGAGCTTCTCCGGATCCTGCTCGTAATCCGACAGCGCGCGGGCGGCGGCGAGCGCATAATTGCCGCCCGAGCCGATCGCGGCAATCCCGCCCTCGGGCTCGAGCACGTCGCCGTTGCCCGTGAGGATCAGCAGCGAGTCCTTGTCGGCGACGATCATCATCGCCTCGAGGTTGCGGAGATATTTGTCGGTCCGCCAGTCCTTGGCGAGCTCGACCGCCGACCGCATCAGCTGGCCGTTGTACTGCTCGAGCTTGCGCTCCAGCCGCTCGAACAAGGTGAAGGCGTCTGCCGTCGCTCCGGCGAACCCGCCGATCACCTTGCCATCCTCGCCGATGCGTCGGACCTTCTTCGCGTTCGGCTTGATCACCGTATTGCCGAGGCTGACCTGGCCGTCCCCGGCAATCACCGTGCGGCCGTCCTTCTTCACCCCGAGGATTGTGGTTCCGTGCCAGCTTTCCAATTCAAATGCTCCTTTGAACCGGATGTGGGTTACGGACACGGAACCAACAAGGCTCAGCGTTCGGCGCCCTTGACCTTCCCCCAGGTGCGGGCGGCGGTGTAGCCGAGGTAGCCGGTGCCGAAGAGGGCGTAGAGCTCCTCCGGAATGCCACGCAGGTAAGCGGTCATGCCTTCGCCGATGCCCTTGGCCATGGCCGGGTCGGCGGCCGCGATAAGGCCCATCGGGATCGCCCAGAGGATCAGCGCATACATCGCGTAAAGGAAGCTCGGGCGGGCGCGGCTGGTCCACGGGTCGGACGAGTTCGCCTCTGCGACGATCGCCTGCATCTGGGCGGTGATGTTCGCCATTTCCTGGTCGCCCTGCAGCTTCAGCAATTCGAGCTTGGCCTTGTCCCGCGCCTGCGGGTCGGGG
>DASUVP010000188.1:0-2839 GCA_036378895.1 Sphingomicrobium sp. | reverse complement strand
CGGCGGGCGACCTCCTGGCTCGTACCCAAGCCGACGACCGCGAGATTCTCCCTCGTCATCAGCTCGGACACGGATTGGCCAGGGTGCTCCGCGAAGCGGACATCGCGATTGGTGAGGATTCCGCACAATTTGCCCGACCTTTCGACGATCGGGATGCCGCTGATCCGGTTCGCCGCCATCAACTCCAGCGCTTCGGCGAGCGTTTGGTCCGGCGTCATCGTGATCGGGTTCACTACCATGCCGCTTTCGAAGCGCTTCACCGCGCGGACGGCTGCCGCCTGCTCTTCGACGCCAAGGTTGCGGTGGAGGACGCCGATCCCTCCCAGCTGGGCAAGGGCAATCGCCATGTCGGCTTCGGTCACGGTGTCCATCGCGGAGGACATCAGAGGAATGTTCAGCGGGATTTCACGCGTCAGCTGAGTGCGCGTGTCGGCCTGACTCGGCAGGACGGAGGATTCGAGTGGTTGAAGAAGAACGTCGTCGAACGTCAGTCCGAGCGCGATTTCAGGGGCATCGTTGTGGAGGGCCATATCGGCCCATGCCAAGGTTCTCCCGATTCGCCAAGGGGCGGCTAGAGGCGCGGCCCGACCTCGTGCAGCCAGCGCCGGGTCGCTGGGGACAAGTCGGATGGAAGCTCCTCGAGCTTCGCCTCGCGGACCGCCTCGACCTCCCAGCTCCAGCGTTTCGGCCGATATTCGACGTCGCGGACGATGATGAGCGAACAGGTGTCGCGCTTGAAATCCACCTCTTCCTCGAGCTCGCAGGCGGCCTCGACCGCGCCATGCGACGTCATGCCAATCTCTTCCCGCAACTCGCGGAGCGCGGCTTCGGCCGGAGGCTCGCTGACGTCCCTGCCGCCGCCGGGCAAACGCCATCCCGGCGCGTACCACAGCTTGACCAGCACGAGCTTCCGATTGGGGGTCAACGCAATGGCATGTGCTCCGTAAGTCTCGGGACGGCTGAAGAACCAGCCGACGGTCAGAAGCTTGTGGAAAGCGGTCGCCCCGGCTCGCAGCACTCGATTGAGCATAGGCTCGTCAGGACTGGCCCGCGCGGACGAGCGTGCGCCGCGCCGCCTCGACGTGCATGCGCTCGATCATCTGGTCCTCGAAGCGCTCGGCCCCACCGGTCGAGGCGTCCACCAGCCGGCGCGCCCGATCGATCTCGGCGGCGGTCGGCCCGAAGGCCCGGTTGCATGGATCGATCTGGTCGGGATGGATGAGCGACTTGCCGTCGAACCCTAGCTGTCGCCCCTCTCTCGCCTCCGTCTCGAAGCCCTCGAGATCGGTCAGCCGGTTGAACACGCCATCGAAAGCGGCGACGCCTGCCCCCCGCGCCGAAAGCACGATCGTCTGCAAGGCCGTCTGTAACGGGGCCCGCCCGGCATCGGCAGGAAGACGCAGGTCTGCCGCCAGATCGTTCGTCCCCGCGATGAGCGCCGCAGCTTCATGCGCGATGGCCGGAGCCGCGAGAACTCCAGCCGCCGTCTCGATCATGGCCAGGAGCGGCTTTCCGACTGCCTCCCGTACCTCTCTCACGAGGTGCGCCGACGCCGCGCGAGGCAACACCGCGAGATCCGCCTGGGACCGGGCGACGGAATCGAGGTCGAGCGAATGCCATTCCGTTCCGACCCCATTGATCCGGATCGCGACCGGCATGCGCCAGTCCCACTTCACCTCATCCTGCGCGGCCTCACGTGCCATACCCTTGTCGGCCGGCTTCACCGCGTCTTCGAGGTCAAGGACAACGAGATCGGCCTGGCTCTCGCGCGCCTTGGCAATGGCTCGAGGGTTCGACGCCGGCAGGAACAGCACCGAGCGGACCTCGAACAAGTCGATACTCACCGCGATTTTCCTTTCGTTCCTGCCCTGCAAACAGCAATATGACCGACGTGATGCTTTGGGGGATTTAGATGCTGACGACGTTCATGATCGCGGTCGCGGTCCTTGCGTTTCTCTACGTGATGCTTGGCGTGAAGATCGTCCACCAGGGCTATCGCTATACGATCGAGCATTTCGGCCGTTTCGTCCGGGTCGCCCAGCCCGGCTTCAACTACGTCCCGCCGTTCTTCTATCGCGTCGGGCACAAGATCAACATGATGGAGCAGGTGGTCGACATTCCGGGCCAGGAGATCATCACCAAGGACAATGCGATGGTCGCGGTCGACGGCGTCGTCTTCTTCCAGGTGATGGATGCGGCCAAGGCGGCCTATGAAGTCAGCGATCTCTATCTCGCGCTCATGGCGCTCTCCACCACGAACCTGCGCACGGTGATGGGGTCGATGGACCTCGACGAGACCTTGTCGAAGCGCGACGAAATTAACGCCCGCCTGCTCGCAGTGGTCGATCATGCGACCGAGCCGTGGGGCGTTAAGATCACCCGCGTCGAACTGAAGGACATCCGCCCGCCGCGCGACATCGTCGATGCGATGACCCGCCAGATGAAGGCCGAGCGCGAGAAGCGCGCCGCCATCCTGGAATCCGAAGGCATGCGCCAGTCCGAGATCCTGCGCGCCGAGGGCGAGAAGGCCGCGCGGATCCTGCAGGCCGAGGGCATGAAGGAAGCGGCCTTCCGCGACGCCGAAGCGCGTGAGCGCGCGGCGCAAGCGGAGGCCAATGCGACGACTTCGGTCAGCGACGCCATCGAGAGCGGCAGCGCCCAGGCGATCAATTATTTCATTGCCCAGAAATATGTCGAGGCGATCGGCATGTTCGCCACCTCGCCCAACGCCAAGACGATCCTGTTCCCGGTCGAGGCGACGCAGCTGATCGGGACGCTTGGTGGAATAGGCGAAATCGCCCGGGCCGCGCTTGACCCCGCTTCCGCGTCGCCCGCGCCC
>DASUVP010000187.1:0-3375 GCA_036378895.1 Sphingomicrobium sp. | reverse complement strand
GAAGCGGGCAAGGACGTCGCCCATGGTGTAGTTGCGCACGTGGCCCATGTGGATGCGCCCCGACGGATAGGGGAACATCTCCAGCACATAGGTCTTCGGCCTTGAGCTCGCCGAATCGGCGACGAAGCTGCGCGCTTCATCCCACCGGGCTTGCCAGCGGATGTCCGCAACGGCCGGATCGAAACGGCCGGTCATCGGATCGAATTACCCCCTGACGGTTGTGCGGCGGAGATCGCGGGCACGGGTGAGGATGATGTCTTCGAGCTTCTGGACCGTCGCCGCGGAGACCGGCGCGTTCACCCAGGTCCCGCTTTGGTTGACTTGGCGCGAGGCGGTCACCCGCAGCGCGTCGGCCCGGAGGTCCTGGTCGAGGATCGAGGCGGTCACCTTCACCCGCTCGGTTGGGGACTGCGGGTTGGAATACCAGTCGGTGATGATCACGCCGGTGTTCGCATCCGCCTGGAGCAGCGGCGCAAATGACAAGGTGTCGAGGGCAGCGCGCCACAGATAGGCGTTCACGCCGATGGTCGTCATGCGCGACGGAGCAAGCTCGACGGGGACGTCGCGGTTGCGCGAACAGCCCGGCGCGGCCACGGCAATGACAAGGAGCGCGGCAGCGGCGGTCTTCAGGCGGAGCATCGGCAATCCTCTTGGGGCAAAATCTCGGGAACGAAGGGGCGTTATAGATAACGGTGGGGAAGGGGCAAGCAGCGCCGGAATCATGATTCTGTGTTGCACCTGCAACAGAACGGCACGGAATCGACTCCCGTTGTGGAACCTTCAGCTTCACCGGACTATATCGGACTCGAAACAGGAGGTTTGCTTGCCGAGTCTCGGACGTTCGAGGAGCGCCATGATGCTCGCCGCGGTTTCCGCGGTGGGTCTCTTGCTATCTCCCGCCGTCGCGGCTCCGGCGAAGAGGGCGCCCGCCGTCGCGGTCAGCTTCGATCCCCTGTCGACTTTCACGCCCGGTGGTGCGGATCCCAAGCTCGCCGCATCCGTGGGCAACCGCGGTCTGTCCCTGACCGACTTCAAGTTCACCCCCGCCGCGGCCAAGAGCCGTCCTTCGCAGATCCGCGTGGCCATTCGTGCCCGTCCTGACGCTGCGCTCAGGAGCCGCGTGGCCGATGCCGGCTCGGCATCGCCCGTCACCGCGCTCACTCCGGCCAGCTACAATCTCGGCGCGGCCGTGGGCTGGCGCCGGTTCGCCATTGCCGGTGATGTCGCGAAGACCGAATCGCGCAGCCCGGCGATCGGCAACAAGGAAAGTGCGATCGTCGGCGTCAGCTATTCGGTCAAGCGCTTCACCGGCCGTGTCGCCGTCGGAGCCGAGCGCGACGAGCGCCTTCCGGCGCTTCGCCACCGTGAGAATTATTCGGTCGACCTCGGCGGCGCCTACAACATCTCCCGCCGGATCGCCGTGACCGGCGGCGTCCGCTACAATGTCGAGCGCGACCGCAACGCCGTCGTCGCCGACAACCGCCGCGACAGCCAGGCGGTCTACGTCGGGACCGCCTTCAAGTTCTAACGCTCTCTTCGCCTAGCCAGGCGTCGATCCCAGCCCAGCCGTAGAAACCGTCGCGGATAAATCCGTGGGCGTTGTGCGCGTTCATGCCTCCAAGAGCGATGGCCGGAACGCCAGCGGCCCGAGCGATTCTGAGAGCGAGCGGTTTGCCGAGCGGATTCCGGCCCTCGTGCGACCGGGTGGGCCGGACCGGCGAAACGAAGACCAGCGCCGCGCCATCCCGCGCCGCATCTTCCGCTTCCTGCATGGAGTGGACCGATCGGGAGAAAGGCAGGCCCAGCGGCGGCTCGGCCGGATTGTGGACCAGATCGGCACCCAGACTTCGGGCCAGCCCCTCGTCCGCAGCGATCGCCAGGGTCAGGCTCCTCCGATGACAAATGTCGGCGACCCGGCGCGCCAGCGTCGCCCGCACCTCCGGCGGCGTGGCGTAGTGGCGGAACACGATCCCCGAATGCTTGATCGGCAGGCGGTCGATCGCGGTCCATAGCCGATCGCCCATGCGCTCGTCGGTCATCAGCCATTCGCGCGGCCAATCTGTCTGGCGGGCAGTCATGCCGGTTCCTATAGCCGCGGGCGATGAGCAATGCTGCCGACCGACGCCGGAAAATCCTCGACGCAATCGCGGCTGCGGCGAAGCTCGCCCGCCGCGAGCCCGGCGGCGCCCAGCTCATCGCGGTCAGCAAGACCCGCTCGGGCGACGAGATCGAAGACCTGATCGCCGCCGGCCAGCACGACTTCGGCGAGAGCCGGGTGCAGGAGGCTCTGGAAAAATGGCCGCCGCTGCTGGAGCGCAATCCCGGCGTCCGGCTGCACTGCATCGGACGCCTCCAGTCGAACAAGGCATCGGAAGCGGTAAAGCTGTTCGACGCGATCCATTCGGTCGACCGGGCATCGCTGCTCGATTCTCTGGTCAAGGAAGCGGAGAAGGCCGGCCGCTTCCCGGCAGTCTATGTCCAGGTGAATATCGGTGAGGAAGAGCAGAAGGGCGGCTGCCCGATTTCCGAGGTCGGCAGCCTTGTCCAGATAGTTCGCGCATCGTCTCTGCCGCTCGCCGGATTGATGGCCATTCCTCCGCTCGGCGTGGAGCCAGTTCCCTATTTCGCGCTGCTGGCGAAGCTCGCTTCGGAGCATGGGGTTGCGGGTCTCAGCATGGGCATGTCGGGCGACTTCAAGCCGGCGGTCATGCTCGGTGCGACGGCGGTGCGGATCGGAACGGCCTTGTTCGAGGATTGAGCCCGGCTAGTCTCGTTCCATGCGCTGGCTCTCCGCTTTTGCACTTCTGATCGCCGCCCCCGCGCCGGCGGCGCAGCTGCTGTTCGCCGGCGGCCAGTGGGCCGCGCTCGACCGCGGCGGCACCTGCGAAGCTGCGAGCCGCTCTCTTCGGCTCGCGCAGAAGGGTAGGGTCCAGGCCCGCGCCGGCTTCGCCTTCGACGCGAACGGGACGAGGCACGGCCAGTTCTTCGCTGAGCTAAGCCGAATTCCACGCACAGGCTCGACCGTGATCCTCACCGTCGGGACCCGACCCTTCCTGCTCGCGAGCAACGGGCAATGGGCCTGGAGCCGCGACCCGGCGCAGGAATCCGCGATCATCGCGGCGGTCCGCTCGGCTGGCGGAATGCGCGTCGATTCGCGCGACGCGTCGGGCCGGCGCTTCGTCGACCGCTACCTGCTCGACGGTGCTCCGACGGCGATCGACGCCGCCGCCGCGCGTTGCGCTTCAGCCAAGCTGGCAAAATCCCGCCGCAATAACTAGATAGGCGGCCCGCCATGAGTGCCGACACCGCCATCATGCCGATTCCCGGCCCGATCGACCCTGTGCCTGTGCCAAGGGCAGTGAAGCCGCGCGCCGA
>DASUVP010000186.1:0-15677 GCA_036378895.1 Sphingomicrobium sp. | reverse complement strand
TACCAGCCGCCGTTTCCGTCGGAGCACCAGCGCTGGCCGTTGATGCGCGGCCCGTAGCCGCAAAAGCCGCCGTTGCCATCGGAATGCCAGGCCTCGCCATCGATCTCGCCGCCAATCGCGTGCCAACCGCCTTGGCCGTCCGACTGCCAGACCTCGCGGCCGATGCCGAGGCCGAAGCCGTTGTAATTGCCGCTCCCGTCGGACCGCCACATATGGCCGTGGACGTCGCATCCGTCGCCGTTGAACCCGCCGCGCCCGTCGGATCGCCACGAGCAACCGGGGGAACCACCCATGAAGATCATCATCGTCCTCCCGTGAAACAGCGACCGATTTTCCGCCCGCGAGCCTTCGGTTTCAAGTGATCCGGACGAGGATCATGGAGACATTGTCCGGAGCACCGCGCGACAGGACCGTCTGGAGCAGGCTGTCGGCCGCTTCCTCGCCCGGCAAGGCGGTCAATTCCGCGTAGATCTCCTCGTCGGTCATGACCCGGGTCAGCCCGTCGCTCGCCAGCAGGAAAGTGTCGCCGGCGCGCGCATCGCCGGCGCTCGTGTCGACCTCCAGAGTCTCCGTTGCGCCAACGGCGCGAGTGACGACATTGGCGTTGGGGTGCGTTTCCGCCTCCGCTGGGTCGAGCATCCCGGCGTCGACCAGCCCTTGCACCAGGCTGTGGTCGCGCGTGAGCTGCGCGATCTCGCCCTCCCTGATGCGGTAGGCCCTGCTGTCGCCCGCCCAGAAACAGCCGAATCGGCCTTCGGAAATCACCAGGCCGACGATCGTCGTCCCGATGGTCCGCGGCCGGTGCACCGATTGCGCAAGCCTGATCAGTTCGGAATTGGCGGCTTTCAACGCGGAAATGGTGTCGGCAACGAAGGATTCGAGCGCCGAATGGGGAGGGACCAGGGACAGCGCCTCGACCACCTTGGCGCTCGCGACGTCGCCCGCCTCATGCCCGCCCATTCCGTCCGCGACGGCCCATAAACCGCGATCGGTGCGAACGAGGATCGAGTCCTCGTTGACCTTGCGTTTCAGGCCCGGGTGGGTTCGGCTGACGCAGTCGAAGCCCAAAGCAGCCCCTTCCGTGTTGAAGCACAGTCAGACTAGCAATTAATTTTTGTTCATGCGATTTCCATTTGCGCATGTTTGCGCAGCGGGGTCGCTGATGAACAAGCCCTACAGCAACAAAGCCTTGCCCGGTGGAACAGTGTTGCGTGAATGGCGGCTCGAGGAAGTCCTCGGCGTCGGCGGATTTGGGATCGTCTACAAGGGCCGCGGCATCTATTTCGACGAGCTCGTCGCGATCAAAGAATATTTCCCCAGCTCGATCAGCGAGCGGGACGAGGACGATACGGTCGTGCCGATCGATTCCGACGCCGAGGAAGTCCACGCGCTCGGCCTCAAGAAGTTTGTCGAGGAAGCGAAGCTCCTCTGGAACCTGTCGACCCCGACGCGCCACCCCAACATCGTGAGCGTGCGCAGCCTCTTCGAGATCCACGGCACCGCCTACATGGTCATGGACTTCGAGGACGGGATCGCTCTGTCGAAGATGCTGAAACAGGGCGTTAAGTTCAACGAGCGCAGCCTGTGGAACATCGTCCACCCGGTCGCCGAGGGCCTCGCCCGTGCCCATCGCGTCGGAGTGCTCCATCGCGACATCAAGCCGCCGAACATCTTGATCAACGACGACGGGCGGCCGGTCCTCATCGACTTCGGCTCGGCCCGCTTCGAAGCGGCGGAGGCGACCAGCACCAAGGTCACCTTCCACACGCCGCCCTACGCGGCGCTCGAACAATATGTGAAAACCTACCCGCAGGGCCCGTGGACCGACATCTATGCGCTCGGAGTGGTGCTCTACGAGTGCATCACCGGGCAGAAGCCGCCGGAGGTCCTCGAGCGGATGCACGCCGGCCTTGGCGAGAACCTGTCGAACGGAAAGTGGCCTGGCTACAGCAAGAAATTCTTGGCCGCCGTCGACGCTGCGATGACCATCCGGCCGCAGGAGCGCCCGCAGTCGATCTCCGAGTGGCTTGAGATGTTCGGGACGCCGGCCCGCAAGGCGAAAAGCACGGTCGCCGCCGCGGACGAAGATGCCGACGCGACCCGAGTCTTCACGCACGAGCTTGCCAACGAGGACATTGTCCCGGTGGCTCCGCCCGCGACCGAGCTCGAGGATGCGGAGCCGGTCGAGACCAAGGTTCCGGCCGACCCGAGCGCGGTCTCGTTCAAGGGCGCCGGCCAGGAAACCGGAGCGAAGCGGAAGGCGGCCGACGCTGCATCGGCGGCGCTTCTCGCGAAAGCCGGAGACAAGGCCACGCCGGACTCCAAGGCGGCGGACGAGCCGCTGATCCGCAGGCCTCCGAAGCCGACGGACGCTGCGGCCAACCCAAAGGAGGCAAAAAAGCCCTCGCCCGCACTCATCGGCGGAGCTGCGGTCGCGCTCGTCGCGGCAGTGGGCGGATGGGCGCTGTTCGGAGGAGGGGGCGAGGCACCGGACGCGCTTCCGGCAACGGCCGAGCAGGCCGCCGCGCCGGGCTCGGCAACGGCCGCGAACCTGTCGATGCTGGCCGTGGTTGTGAAGACGCTCGCCGACGATGCGACGAAGGCCGGTGCGCCACTGGCGTCGGTCACAGGCCTGAACCAGGCGAGCGACCAGTTGGCCGCGCAGTACCAGAGTCTGCAGGCGATTTCCGGCGATCCCGCGCAAGCGGCGACGGTCCAGCAACGCGAGAATGAGATGCGCCAGCTCGCGACGCGCGCGACCGGCGAGTTCGCCATGGCCCTTCTGAAGGATGTCGAAGGCAAGGCGCAGCGCCTCTCTGCCGCGGTTCCCTGGGCGAACCCCTCGCGCGACGCCGCGGGCGGCCAGCCGCAGGACCGCCAGCAGCTTGCGGGCGACCTGCGGACGTCCCTCGATCAGCTGAGGTCGGCGGCGGATGCCGCGACCAAGGCGACCTCGCCGGCGCAGGCGGTCGATTATGCGCGCATGGCCCTGGCGCAGTCGCAGAACTTCACCTCCGCCTCGCTGACGGCTTACAACAAGCAGGAAACGGCACTCGCCAGCGCTCCCATTCCGCGCGAGGTCGAACGGCCGACTGCGACCGCTCCCACGGCAACCACGACGGCACGAACCGCCACTCGGCAGGCCTCGTCCGTAGCCGCGGAGAGCGCGTCCTCGGCCACATCCTTGTCGCCGGCGAAGATCGGCCAGATCAACTCGATCGTCGACGACGGCCGCAGCATGGCCAAGCAGGTTATCCGGATGGGCAGGAAGTCGGGCTCCGACGCCCAGGCCACCCAGACGCTGAAAGCCAATGCTGCTCTGGCGAAGACCTACGACCAGAATCTCGCCGCGATCAAGGATTCCGCGAGGGGGCTGCGGTCCGACCGGGAAGCGGACAGGCTCATCGGCCAGGCCAAGCAGACCCGGGCCTACGTGCAGTTCCTGCTCAACCAGTCGAACAAGGCCAACTGAGCTCAGGCGGGCACTTCCAGCGCCCTTTCGCGGTAGGCGAGGGTCCATTCGTTGAGGTCGGCGAGCATGATCGCCGCCGTCGCCTCAAGCTCGTTCGCGAGAGGCTCCAGCCGGCCTGTCTGGGCAAGCCTCGCGGCATTCCTCTCCAGCCCGAACGCCGTCTGCTCTGATCGGCTTGCGGCGAGCAGATGCTCGCCGTGCCCGCGCAACCCGAAGACGGCGGCGCCGATCGCGGGCAACCCCGCGGTCAGGACGATGAAGACGTTGGTCATCCCGACCACCAATTCGTGGACGAGGATGTACCCGGCCACAAACAGCACGCAGGATGCGATCACCGCGCCCATGAGGAAATTGCCGATCTCGTGGAGCCGGTGATCGAGATCGTGCATCCGCTTCGCGTTGGTGTGATGGTAGCTGGCTTGGGGAGTTATCTGCTCACGGATCACCGCGCTCGCCAGCTCGCGGATCCCGGCATTGTCGAGGACGCCCTTGGGGCTGTCCATCTCGCGCCAGATGGCGGCGGCGTACCAGTGGGTCCAGTCGGCGCCCGTTTCGCGTCCGAGCGGCCCACGCACCACGTCGCTCCGGAAAGGCGTGCTGATGATGCCAGTGCGCTTCAGGTAGATGAGCGGCCGAAGCGATTCCGCGAGGTGCCGGTACTGTAGCCAGCGGCGGTGCCATTCGCCGCTCTTCCCCGCCTGCGTGTTGAGATAGAGGAGGGCGATCGTCGTCAGCTCGGCGAGCACGAGCATGAGCTTCGCCTTGGGAAAAATCAGGCCGGTCAAGGCCAAAATGACCGCCAGGGTCGACAGAAAATAATTGGTGACGTGCCCACTGCGGAACAGTTGGGCGTAGCGGATGCCGAGGAAATTCGCCCAACCGTAGGCTCGGGCCAGCGGCTCGCGTGCACCCGGCGGATCGGATGCCGGAACGCCGCTCCAATCGGTTCGGATGTCGTCGGCGATCGAGCTCTGCCGCCAAGCCCGCTTCGGAAGCGACTTCACTCGGAGCAGGGCCAGTAGGAAGGAATATTCGAGCCGCCAATTATAGAGCTTTTCGCGCTCGCCGTAGAATTGCGCGATCTGCCTCCGCTCGAACTCGGAGTGCGGGGCGAGCGTCCGCCGGACAAGCTCGAAAAAAGCTTCACGCTCGTGGAGCGGCTCGAAGGTCGGATCGATCACGTCGATCCCGCTGAGCAAGCGGGCATCGCTGACCTTGCCGGTCTTCAGGTCGACCTTGATGTGAATCACGGGGACTCCGGCGCTGAGCGCCAACTCGACGACATGCGCCGTGCCTCCCGGGCCGTTGCCCGTCCGGCCATCCCAGATCGCGACCATGATGTCCGCTGCGGCGATGACCGCCTTGCCCACCTGGACATAGGCGCCATCGCCATCCGACCGGTCGCAGGGCAGGGCGAAGAAGTCGTCCGCGTCGTCGAGCTTTCGGCTGAACTCCTCCCGCTCGCGGCCCTCCTCGAAGTCGTTCCGGTAGACGTCCGGAGCGAAGGGGAGGAGCGCGCGGACGTGGAAACCGTGCAGCCGCGCGCTGTCGGCCGCCAACTGGTCCGAGCCGGTTGCGAGCGGGGTGTGCAGCCTGATGATCGGGCACTGTGAGTCGAACAGGCCCTTGGGCGCGGAGTGCAGGTAGTGGACGCCGTCGCGAAGCCGTTCGAACACGCGGTCAACAACCGGCCGGAGCGCTTCCGCAGCCCCCTCCGGAAGGAGCGTCGCGCGATGGCCCGTGATCCCGATGTTGAGCGCGAGGCGCGGCCGGGGCGGGTGGCACCCGACGAGGTCGGTCAGCGAACCGAATTCATCGCCCGGAGCGACGGCTGCCGCGTCGGCGGGCGGCCTTGGTTCCGGCCGGTTCATGCGCGAATTGCCCGTGGCAAGGATGCGCGCAGGCTAGACGTCGGCGCTCGTCCGCAGTTCATGCTTGAAGGACACGTTGCCGACTTTCAGCACCGATCCGACGGGAAGGGCACTGGATCCGGCAATGCGCTCTCCGTCGACGAACGTGCCGTTGGTGGAACTGAGGTCCGACACGCGCAGTTCGTCGTCCATCAATTCGACGATGCAATGCGACCGCGAGACACGCGAATCGGCCAGGATCACGTCGGCCGGCGCGGCCCGCCCGATCTTCAATCCCACGGGGCTGACCACGAAGCGCTTCTCGACCCGCTCGCCGATCGTAAGCTCCAGGCAATGGAACTGGTCTTCACTGAAAAGGCTGGAGCTCGTGTAGATCCGAGTGCTGTCCTCGGTATCGAATGCGGCATCGTGGCCGTTCGAACCGTTGCGGGTTCCGGCCTGCCCGATGGGCTTGAAGATCAGATTGTCCAGCTTGCGCGGCGCTGCGCGGTGCGAGACATCGCGCTCGGGCCGATGCATCTTCACCGCCGGCGCCGCCTCCGCGGCAACCGATGCCGGCTTCGCGGCGACGACAGGGGCAACCGGATCAGACGACGGAAGGTCGACGAGCCGGCCGAGATCCTTGATCATGTTCCGCCAGGAGGGATCGCTGATCGAGCCGTCCCACTTCGACAAATCGGTCGTATGCGTCAGCTCGAAGATGATCGGCCGGTCACACGGCTCGATGATGACCGGCACCAGCTTGTTGCGCCGGTCGGCGAGCGTCGCCTCGGCGCGGACCCAGCGCGAGGTCACCGAGCGCGGCGACCAGAGGACGATCACGCTCTTGGCCGCCTTGAGGGCATTTTCGATGACCTCGTCGAACGTCTCTCCGGCACGCAACGCCGCGTCCCACCAGACGGTCAGCCCCTCCTGGCTGAGTCCGTCGGCAAAGCGGCGCGCGGCCTCGCGGTCAGCACTGCTGTAGGACAGGAAGACGTCCACGTCGGACAAGCTTTTCCCCCTTGCACGTTCGAATTCGGCGGCGAGGGCGACCCCAAACTGGCCTCGCGAACCGTCCCGAATCGGCTCCACCGTATACATTGTATTAACCTTTGAGGGGCGGTCTGGCAAAAACGTAAGGTCTTGATAGCAAAGCAATGCGGGCGTCACCCGAGCGGCGAGACGGCCGCCAGGGCCAGTCTCTCCGCGATCAGCACTAGCAGCGCCAGGCCCGCGAGGCGACGCTTGGTCGATGCGAAAGCCACCAGGAAAGCGGCGAGGTTCAGGGCGGCGCCGGAGGCCAGGAGCAGCCATTGCCCGGGCCGCTCGCCGATTTCCGCCAGGCTGATCCAGATGATGTCAGCGAGCAGGATTCCGATGAGAACGGGCCGCCGCGTGATCCAGTACCAGCCGTTCAGTTCCGTCCAGACGTCCGGACCGGTTGGAAGCGCAAGGCTCGCGGAATAGAAATAGAGGCCGCCTAGCACGGGCAGAGCGACGATCGGCCACAGGCTGCCGCTCCATCCGGTCAGCGTCAGGAAGGCCCAGCAGGCCGTCGCATCGACGAGCACGAGCACGACGAGCAGAAGGGTCAGCCGCGCAGCATGGATGTGCGCCCCGGCATGGTGACCGTTGGCTCGGCTGTCCCGAGCGATCGAAGCAACGCTCAGCGCAATCCTGATCCAGACGATGCCGACGATCAGTCCGGATAGGACGGATAGGTAACCGAGCCCGCCCATAGGTCCTGACCGCTTCTACATCGGTTGGCGGCGGCGGGCCACGTCGCTCAGTTCGCGCGCGGCGGCGCGGCGCTGAACGTCCAATCAAGCCCACCTTGGCAGCGAACGCCGCGCAAGGTGGTCGAATTGCAGCGCCGAAGATCGTCGATCAGCCGGTCCATCTCGCGGCCGCGAAGCTCGTCCGGATCGCCTTCGTTCCCCAGCTCGGCGATTACCCGAGCGACGACCCTGCGGATGATTTCCACCGGAGCGGTCGAGGCGCGATAGACGATCCGGTCGTTGTGGACGTCCACGAACTCGGACCACTCCCTCGCCGCCGCCCAATCGAGCGCCTCGTCCGCAGCGGCGATGTTCCGCGCGCTTCGGGCCACAGCCTCGGGATCGAGCCAGTTCGCATCGGCAAGAGCACGGCGGACGCGGACGCGTTCGTGCCGTTCGTCTGCGTTGCCGGGGTCGATCGCTGGCGATAATTGCGCATCAGCACAAATCTTCTCGAGCTCGGCCCGGCGCCAGCCGAGGAGCGGCCTCAGTAGCCGGAGTTCGGGGTAGCCGGGGAGCGGGCCCATCGGCCGCATCCCGCCGAGACCGCGGACACCCGATCCGCGGTTGAGCCGCATCACCATTGTCTCGGCCTGGTCGTCGAGATGATGCGCCGTGAGAAGCGAGCTCAGCCCAACTTCGCCCATCCAGCCGGCCAGCGCACCGTAGCGGACTGTGCGTGCCTGCTCCTGGATCGCGCTTGCGGGAGACAGGTCCCATTCGATCGCGAGGATTGCGTGCGGCACTCCGAGACGTTCGCAAATGCCGGCGACTGCTTCCGCCTCCTCGCGGCTTTCCGGGCGGAGACCATGGTCGACGGTCGCGGCCTCGACCTTTCCGGGCCGCGCCGCGGCTGCAAGCAGGAGGAGCGCAAGGCTGTCGGGCCCGCCGGAGACGGCAACGCCGATGCGGGCGGACGGCTCGATCAGCGCGTCCAGGTCGGCGCGGAATCGTTCGACGAGCGAGGCGTCGGGGACCATATTCGATCCCCTACGCTCATGCGCGGCACTTCGCCTCGGACTTTGCGGCCGGCAGCAACTTCTTGAGGTCGTCGCGCATGGTCGAGCCGTAGACGGCTTCCAGCTCCGCATAGGCCTTGCAGGCCTGGCTCGGCTGGTCGAGCTTCATTAGCGACTGGCCGAGATAATAGAGGCTGTCGGCCGCGCGCTCGCCCTTCGGGTTGGCGCGATAGTTGGCAAGAAGCGCTTCGGCGGCTGCCCGTGCTTCGCCCTTGTCCAGCATCGCGCGGCCCGCGAGGTTGTTTGCCCAGCTCGTGCGCCGATGGCTCGGATAGGCCGAGCTGAAAGCGCGAAGGGCGCCGATCGCGGCTTCATACTTGCCCGACTTCCACAGCTGGTAGCCGGCGTCGTACGCTTCCTCCGCGGGGTCGGCCCCGTCAGTGCTCGCGATCGGGGTAACGGGTTTGGGCTTGGACGATGCGTCGGCAACGGCTGGCTTCGGCTTCGGCTTCGCCTCCGATCCCTCCGCGCTGGCTTCGGCGGCTGCAGGCGCCCCGGCGGCGAGTCGTGCTTCGAGCGCTGCGATGCGTCCGGAGCTTGCCTCGCGCTCTTGCTGCAGCGTGGCTTCCAGTTGGCTGATCTTGCGGCCGTTCTCTTCCTCGGCGCGCAACAGGTCCGCGATCTGCCGCTCAAGCGCGACGATGCGATTGTCGAGATTGATGACCGAAGCCTGGGTCGCCGCGGGCTGCGCCTGGATCTGCGGATATTGCGGCTGACCCTGCGCGAACGCGGGTGCGGCAGCCAGCAAGGCGATTGCTGCTGCGGTTGTGAAATATGCGGTTCTCATTCTCCCCTCCCGGCGGGAAAACCTATTCGGAACAGGTGCCTAAGCCAAGCGCGGAGTCAAATTTCAGCCAGCTGTGTTCTGCATGCCTGGCGGGGCGCTCGGCGCCGGCGTCGAGGGCGTGGCTCCGCCGCGCATCAGATCGGCGGGAGCGAGGCTCACGTCGGAAGCAACGCGTCCGGCTGGCCCGATCGGCGGCGTTGTCGCCGTTCCAACCGTAACCCGAAGCGCTTCCGGCTTGCCGGCCTTGAGCAAGGGCGCCGTCGCGTTCTGCGGGACGGTGAAGCTCTGCCCGGCCGCAAGCTCACCGGAGAACAGGGTCCGGCCGCCGTCGGTGACCTGGATCCATGCCGGTTCGGTCGCCGTCAGGACGACCGGGCCGGTTGCGGGTCCGGCTGGCGGCTGTGCGGGCTGGGCCGGGCCTGGAGCGGGCTGCGTCGCGGGCGCCGTGGCGGTGACCTCGGCGGCAGGCTCCTCGACAACTTCGGGTTCCAGGGAACGGTTGTTCAGCCAGGTCATGACGATGATCAGCAAGGCGATCGCGCCGATGGCCGACAGCACGAGCCATTTAGGCATGGTGCGGGCCGGATCCGCCGGCTCGAACACCTCGGGGCTGCCGGTCTCGAAACGCTGGCCGCCCATTTCGGCCCGAAGATCCTCCCCGATCTCGGTCCGGTCGAGATCGACGGCGCTCGCATAGCTCTTCGCGAAACCGATCGTGTAGGTCGGCGCCGGGAGGTTCGACCAGTCGCCCGCTTCAAGATTCTGGAGATGCCGCAGCGGGATTCGAGTCTGGTCAGCGATGTCCTCGAGGGACAATTTCTTCTTCTCGCGCGCAGCTTTCAGCCGCTCTCCGACCGATGAGGTCTGGATGATTTCGTCGTCGCTGTCGGCCATCGGCTCCACCCGAAATTCTATCCGCTTGTCGAAGTCGGCGCGTGGACTGTCAACCAGCGTTTCCGTCGGCGTCAGCCAATCGCGACCTTGTGCCTCCGCGCCCAGTCCGCGAGCGTCTTGCGCATGCTAGCCGGCGGACGGTCGAGCAGCTGCTCGACCCTCGTCCGAATGCGGCCGGCGTCGAGGGAACGCACCATGGCCTTGATGGGGGCGACCGCCGCCGGAGTGATCGAGAATTGCTCGATCCCAAGCCCAATGAGCGCCATCGCCTCGAGCGGCCGGCCACCCATTTCTCCGCAGACTCGGACGGGAATGCCTGCCTCCCTCGCTTGCCGACTGACGCGCCGCAGGAAGCGGAGGATCGACGGGCTGAGCCAGTCGTAGCGCTCGGCAAGCCGCGGGTCGGCGCGGTCGGCGGCGAACAGGAATTGCGTGAGGTCGTTGGTGCCGATCGAGAGGAAGTCGATCTTGGGCAGAAGCTGGTCGAGCACCTCCGCCAGCGACGGCACCTCCAGCATGGCGCCGAATTCTACCCGGCTCGGAAGCTTGCGATGGCTCTTCCTCGCCCAGTCGATCTGCTCTTCGAACAAGGCGCGTGCCTCGTCGAACTCCCAGGGCTCGGAGATCATCGGGAACATGACGCGAAGCACGGTCCCGCCGGACGCTTCGACCAGCGCCCGGGCCTGCGCCTTCATCAGGGTCGAGCGCTCCAGCGACAGGCGCAATGCCCGCCACCCCATCGACGGATTTTCGGCCTCGTCGCGAACATCCGTCAGGTAGGGCAGCGCCTTGTCGCCGCCGATGTCGACGGTGCGGAAAACGACCGGCTTGTCGCCGGCAGCGGCGAGGACCTTCGAATAGAGCCGGTGCTGGCGCTCGCGGCCGGGAAGGGTGGCGGAGACCAGGAACTGGAACTCGGTACGGAACAGGCCGATCCCGTCGGCGCCGGTTGCTTCGAGGTTCGCCGCGTCCTCGGCCAGGCCGGCGTTGACCATCACGCTGATCGGGACGCCGTCGAGGGTGACCGCCGGCAGGTTGCGGACGGCCTCGAACTCCGCGCGCCGTTTCTGCCGGGTCGCGAGGCGGTGCTCGAAGCCGGACAGCAACGCGCGTGTCGGGCGGAGGATGACGCTGCCGTTGTCGCCATCGACGGCAATCTGCTCGCCCTCTTCGACGCTGTGCCGAATATCGGAGATCCGGCCGACGACCGGGACGCCCATCGCCCGCGCAACGATGGTCATGTGCGCGGTAAGCGAACCTTCTTCCAGAACGACAGCCTTCAGCCGGCGGCGGTCGTATTCGAGCAATTCGGCAGGCCCGAGGTTGCGCGCGATGAGAACCGTGTCCCGCGCCAGCCCGGTCTGCGCCGCTGTCCCGAAGCGGCCCGACACAATGCGCAGCAGGCGGTTCGACAAATCCTCGAGGTCGTGCATGCGATCCTTGAGAAGCGGATCGTCGATGTCCTGCATCCGCGCCCGGGTTCGCTGCTGGACCCGCTCGATCGCCGCCTCGGCGGTCAGGCCGCTGTCGATCGCCTCGTTGATCCGCCGCGACCAGCCTTCGTCGTAGGCGAACATCTTGTAGGTCTCGAGGATCTCCTGATGCTCTCCGGCGGTGCCGAACTCCGCCTCCTTGGTCATCGCTTCGATCTGCTCGCGCATCTTGCGGAAGGCCGAATAGACCCGCTCGCGCTCCGCCTCGATGTCCTCGGCGACGGTGTGCTCGACGACGACGCGCGGCTGGTGGAAGACGGCTTCCCCCTTTGCCATTCCGGCGACCAGCTTGAGCCCGACGAGACGGAGCGGGCCGGCGCTGCGAAGTCGTCCGCGGCGGGCGCCGTCGACCAGCCGGGCGCCGGCGATCATTTCGGAGAGGACCATTGCTACGGTTTGAAGGGCTTCGATCTCGACGTCCTCGTAGCGGCGCGGGTCGGCGTGCTGAACCGCAAGAACGCCGATCGGACTTTCCAGTCGGACGATCGGAACGCCGGCGAAGCTGTGGAAGCTCTCTTCACCGGTCTCCGGCCGATAGGCGAAGGCCGGGTGCTCTGCCGCTTCGGCGAGGTTGAGGATGCGGCCCTCGGCGGCAATGGTGCCGACCAGGCCTTCGCCCATCGCGAGCCGCGTGACGTGGACGGCTTCCTTGCGCAGGCCGTGCGTCGCGAACAGCTCGAGCTTGTTGTCGCGCAACAAATAGATCGAGCAGACTTCGCTCGCCATCGCCTCGGCGATCAGGTCGACGACCTTGTCGAGCTTCGACTGGGCGCTGCCGCGCCCAGCCATGACCTCGTGGAGTCCGGTCAGGATCTCACGGGCAGAAGCGGCGGCGCTGAGCGGCATGAACAAGCGCTATCAGATGCAGCGCCGCCCTGTCACGCGGGGAGGATCGCCAGTCAGCTCCTCAGGAAACTGCCCGCAAGGAATTCGTCCGCGCGGATTGCCAGCTCGGTGCGGCTGCTCACTCCGACTTTCTCGAAGATCGAGTGGAGATAGACCTTGATCGTCCCCTCGGTGACGCCGAGCTGGTCGGCGATCTCCCGGTTGCGCATGCCCTTGCGGACCAGACTGACCAGCTCGCGCTCTCGCGGCGAAAGCGACGGCGTTTCGCGGTCGCCGAAGGTTTCCGCGAGTTCCTTCGCACGGTCCGAAAGCTCGGGATCGATCCAACGCCCGCCACGGCTCACGCGATCGAGGCATTCGAGCAAATAGGCGGGGTCGGAATTCTTGAGCACCATCCCCTGGACCTTGAGCGACCTGGCCTCGACCAGCGAAGCGTCGTCGATCGCGGCGGTAAGAAGGACGATGCGTATCTTGTCGCAATTCGACCGCAGGCGCCGGAGCACGTCCATCCCGGTGCCGCCCGGCATCTGGAGGTCGAGCAGGAGGATGTCGGGCTTCAGCTCCCCGACCTTCTGCAGCGCCTGCTCTCCCGTCGTCGCCATGCCAACGATCTCGAACGGACTGTTGCGCAGCAACGCCTCGATGGCGGTGCTGATCATCGGATGGTCGTCGGCAAGCAGGATCCGCATCAATGAACCCTTCCGCCGATCGGGAGCGAGACCGAAATGCGGGTCACGCCCATCCCGCGCGTAAGCTCAAGAGCCCCGCCGGCAAGTTTCACCCGCTCGCTCAGCGAGCGCGGCATATCGCCTCCGAGTGGAGACGCCGGGAAGCGGGCCCCGTCGTTGATGAAGTCGAGCTTGAGCTGCTCGGGCTCGGACCGGAGCCTGATCGTCACGCTTTTCGCTCCCGCGTGGCGAACGGCGTTCGCGACGGCCTCACGGGTGAGGTGCTGGGCGTCGAGGTGCAGGCGGCTCGGAACCATCATGTCGGTCGTGTGCGCGGAAAATTCGCAAAGCACGTCCCACTGCTCGGCAAGGCGTTCGCTAAGCGCACGCAGGTCGTTCGCGATCTCGCCCACGCCGATCTGGGGCGCGCTGCGCAATGCCGTAATGAAGGACCTAAGTTCGCCTTGCTCCTGAAGCATGAGCTGTTTCAGATAGTTGAGCTCGGGCTCCAGGTTCCTTCCCGACGTCAGGTCGCGCTTCAGTGCCTCGAGGCGGAAGGCCGCTCCCGCAAGGAACTGGACGACGCTGTCATGGAGGTCCCTCGCCAGCGTCAGGCGCGACCGGGCTTCGGCGCTTTCTTCCACCGCGACCATCAGCGCATGCCTCTCGATATGTCCCGCAAGCTCCGACGCCACCTGCGTTCCCAGGTCGATGTGATCGGTGGAGAGATCCGGGAGGGATTCAAGGAACAATTCGCCTTCACCTGCACCGGTCCGGAGCGGCACGGCAATGCCCTGCCTTAGCTCCAGTCCGTCCGCGATTTCAGCGCGGATGACCTCGTTAGCGGCTATAGCGTTGAGGTTCCGGTCTTCATCCTGCGCCAGGGCGCGGTCCCTGCGACGATCGTAAATGAGGGCTCCCGCACCCGGATGGCGGAGCGCAGTCTCCTTCACCCGGGCTTGGGAAAGTATTCCGTCGCGATCCGAAATGGCGCTGACGCTTTGGGTCTGGTCGCGCCAGACGAGCACGCCGGAGCCGGCGTTGAGCCTCCGCATCGCTGCTCGCAACCCGGTTTCAAACGGAGATTCGTCCGGCGATGGGTCGGCGAAGGCCCCGGATGTCCGCGCCAGGAGGCCGGAATGCCATTGGTTGACGCCGAACCAGATAAGGATCGTGGACAGGATGATGAGATGTCCGGTCCGGTCCACGAATGTGTGCAGCTCTGGACTTTGGATGGGGCCAGCGGCGAGGAAGCCCGCCATCAGGTATAACGAAACGAGCAGGACCGCAGTCAGCGTCGTAGCTTTCCAGCCCCAGCGAATGGCGGCGGAGAGCAGGATGAAGATGAAGAGTGTGAAATAGGGACTGTCGTCTGGCCCGACCAGGAATACGAGCACGGTATAGGTGGCGATGTCGATAGCGTGGGCAGGGCCGGCCAGCCGTGCGTCCACCCACCAGTCCTTCCAGGTAATGACGACGAGGACCAATGCGACCACGACATAGCCACAGACGATCCTGAACACCGTCGAGGAAGTGTCCACAATTGGGCTCGCGTCGATGATCATTGCGAAAAAGAGGAGCGCCGACAGCATGTAGCGCCCGACCGCGATCACGCGTCCGGATGGTAGTCTGAGCCCCCGTTTCACCCTTCACTGATATCGTACGAAGCGGCGGCCGCACAGTGGCCGCCAGAGAGAGCACCGGAATGGCACAGCCCGTGCGCTAACTTTTGATAGCTAGGACGGCTCCCTCAGCCCGCTACTTTTCCGGTGGGCAAAGCCCTTCCTTCGGTAGGAAAAGCCGTTCGACTCTCGGGAAGCGCGGCTTACGGAGTGGGACCTGTCGATCCCGATGTTGCTAGACGACGCAGGCGATCAACAGGCCCCACACGTAACCTAGGGCTCTACTGTCGAATCCACGACAACATTGTTTAGCGCCGCCCGCGCTCAGCCGCGGCTTTCCAGTGCGGCGGCTGCCTCGTTGATCAGCTCGCGGATGATGTCGGCAACCGGCTCCTCGCGATTGACCATTCCGACCGACTGACCCGCCATGACCGAGCCCGTCTCGACATCGCCGTCGATCACCGCTCTGCGGAGCGCGCCCGCCCAGTAATGCTCGATCTGGAGCTGCGCCTCGGCCATCTCGATCGCGCCCTCGTCCAGCTTTTGCGCGACCTCGCGCTGCTTGGCCGCGAAATTTTCCATCTCGCGGTTCTTCAGCGCGCGCACCGGGATCACAGGCAGCCTTGGATCGATCTGCACCGACGGGATTGCGTCGCGCGCGGAAGCGCGGATGAAAGCCTTCTTGAAGTTGGCGTGGGCGATGCTCTCGTTCGCGCAGACGAAGCGGGTGCCGAGCTGCACCCCGACCGCGCCCATTTCGAGATAGGCCGCGACCGCTTCGCCGCGACCGATCCCGCCCGCGATGAAGACGGGAATGTCGTGGCTGACGTGCGGAAGGATTTCCTGCGCCAGTACGGTCGTAGAGACGGGGCCGATGTGGCCGCCGGCCTCCATGCCTTCGATGACGATCGCGTCGACGCTCGATCGCATCAGCTTCTTCGCCAGGCTCAGCGCCGGTGCGAAGGCCATCAGCTTGGCGCCGTGCGACTTGATCTTCTCGATCGCCCAGCCGGGCGGAAGGCCGCCGGCGAGCACGATATGCCCGACCTCATGCTTCACACAGGTGTCGACCAATTCCGAAAGCTGCGGGTGCATCGTGATCAGGTTGACGCCAAATGGCCGCTTCGTCCGCGCCTTCGTCTCGGCAATCTCCGTGTCGAGCAGATCGGGCGTCATCGCCCCGCAGGCGATCACGCCGAAGCCGCCGGCGTTGCTGATCGCGGCGACGAGGTGGCGTTCGGACAC
>DASUVP010000185.1:0-3106 GCA_036378895.1 Sphingomicrobium sp. | reverse complement strand
AGAACATCAGCAAATAGAGACAGGCCGTCCCTACGACGGAAATCGAGAAAGCCGCCCAGAAATTGACGCCTGCCCGAAGCATTGCGGGAAGGGCGAGGAACATCGGCATCGAGGGCAGGAAGAACCAGAAGGCGCTCTGGGCGAGCTCGGCCACCTTCTCGCTGTTCCGGGTGTCCATCCACACCCAGATGAAGGCGAGCAGCGACACGAGCGGAAGCGATACGATCAGCCCTCCGATCCCGGGCCACCGCCGGGCAACTTCGGAGGCCGCGGCGACGATCACGCCGGAAACCAGTGCCTTGATTGCAAGGTAGAGCATCAGCTCGCCGGATAGTTCGCTAGTGCGGCGGCCAGGTCGGCGATCAGGTCGTCCGGATCCTCGAGCCCGATATGGAGGCGGGCGAGGGGGCCCGGATAGTCCCGCTTCGCCGCGGTGCGGAGTTTCTCCACATCAGCCGGCACGGCGAGGCTCTCGAATCCGCCCCAGCTATAGCCGATGCCGAATAGCTCCAGGCTGTCGACCAGCCGGTCCCGCGCAGCCGAGTCGCCGCCCTTGAGAGCGAAGGTGAAAAGTCCCGAGGAGCCGAGGAAGTCGCGCCGCCAATATTCGTGGCCGGGGCACTCGGGGAAGGCGGGGTGCAGGACGAGAGCGACGTGCGGCTGGTCCTTGAGCCAGTGCGCGATCTTCACCGCCCCAAGCTCGTGCTGGCGGAGGCGCGCGCCGAGCGTGCGCAGCCCGCGGGCCGCGAGAAAAGCGTCGTCGGGGCTGACATATTGACCGAAGCTGCGGCTGGTGCGGGCCAGGCCTTCGAGATGCGACGGCGCAGCCGTCACCGCGCCCATCATCAGATCGGAGTGGCCCGAAACATATTTGGTGCACGCGACCACCGACAGCTCGACCCCCTTGGCAATGGCGGGGAAGAAGAAGGACGTCGCCCAGGTATTGTCGAGCAGGGTCGCGATTCCGCGCTCCTTCGCCATCGCGCATATTCCGGGCACGTCCTGGATCTCGAAGGTCAGCGATCCCGGGCTTTCCATGAAGATCGCCCTGGTCTTGTCCGAAAGCATCGCCTTCAGCTCGTCCGGGCTCGCCATCGGATCGTAGAAGCGCGTCGCCACCCCGAGGCGCTTCAGCTCGCGCTCGCAAAAAAGGCGGGTCGGCGCATAGGCGCTGTCCACCATCAGCAGCTCGTCGCCGGGCGCGAGGACGCTGGTCAGCGCGATCGAGACCGCGGCGGAGCCGGACGGGAACAGCATGGTCCCGGCTGCCCCCGGCTCAAGCTCGGTCAGGGCCTCCGCCAGCGACCATTGCGTCCAGGTTCCGTTGCGGCCGTAGCTCAGCCTTCCGTCCTTTGGCGGATAGGCCGCGTGCATGTCCTCGATGCTTTCGAACAGCACGGTCGACGTGCGCGAGACCGGCACGTTGACCATTCCGCGAAGCCATTCCTTGCGGCGGCCGCCCTGGACGAGCTTCGTGTCCGGATGGGTCGGCTTCTTCTCGTCCATCGGGCCGAGACTAGCCTCCGTGCCGGCGCAGGAACAGGCTGAACAATTCAGGCCAGCGCGATCCTGGGAGATCGCGTGACAGGCCTAGCCCGAACCCGTGGCCGCCCTCGGCGAAGACATGGCTTTCCACCACTGCGCCCGCATTCCTCCCGGCTTCGACCCAGCGAAATGTGTGGATGGGCGGAACCGTCGCGTCATCCATCGAGTGGGCGAGGAAGGATGGCGGCGTGTCTTTGGTGACGCGCAGCAAAGGCGAACGGCTTTCGAGCAGGGCTCGCGTGGGCGAGGGGCCGAGGAGGCGGTCCGCGGACTGGCTGGCGCCGCCCGGATCGATCAAGGTCACGACGGGGTACAGCAGGCCGACATAGGCCGGCTTCGCCGATAGAGCGTCGGCGGCGTCGTGGGGCGCATAGGTCCGCTCGGCATGGGACACGGCGAGGTCGGCTGCGAGGTGCCCGCCGGCGGAGAAGCCGAGCACGCCCAGCTTCGAAGGATCTATATCGAAGGCCTTTGCCCGCGCCCGGATCAGCCGCATCGCGCGCTGCGTATCCTGTAGCGGGACCAGATGACGGTTCGACCACCCCTCGCCGGGAAGACGGTACTCGAGCACAAAGACGGTGATCCTGTCGGCAGTGAAGCGCCGGGCGGCGTTCGTTCCTTCGTTCTGGACCGAGAGGAAACCGTAGCCGCCGCCCGGTATCACAAGCAGAGCGGACCCGTTCGGATTGGCCGGCCGGAACACATGGACCCGGGGGAACGGCACTCCGCGGATCCACAGCTGCCGCTCGCCCTCGGGGCCGTTCATGGTCCAGTCGGGCTTGATCGGAGTGGCCGGAGCGCCAGGCGGCTTGCCCGGCCAAAGCGGAAAATGCTCGCCCGGCGGCCAGCGCGGAGCGTCGGGGTCGCCCACTGCAGGCGTCGGTTTGTCCCATTGCGCTCGCGCCGCGGCTGCTGCGAACAGCGCAAGGGACGCACCGAGGAAGCTGCGACGAGGAATCACCGGTACCTCAACACCCAGTCGAGGCCCTGCGCGACGTGGCGGAGGAAGAATGGCTCGGAGTAGCTTTCCGTCGTGTGGCCCATTGCGGTGTAGAAGATGCGGCCCTGGTTGATCTCGCGCGTCCAGGCGACCGGGTTGGGGTTAGTGTCGGGCTCGCCAATCGATGCCGGGTCGAGCGTTACCAGCACCTTCGAGACCGGGTCGTAGTCGCCGAAATAATACCATTCGTCGGTGCGCTCGACCGTTCGCGGGAGGCCCTGGACGGCGGGGTCCGTCGGCGCGACGACCGTGACCCGGCCCTTCGCAGTCCCCGGGGGATGACGCTCGAACCGGCCCCCGATCAGCCGCGCATACCAGGGCCAGTGGTAATGGGAGTCGGCCGCGGCATGCACGGCCACGATCCCGCCGCCGCCGCGCACGAACTGCTGCAGCGCCGTGCGGCGGTCGCCTACGAGCCATTCGGATCCCGGGGTCTTCGGATCTGTCGTGCAGCTCAGCAGGACGATGGCGCGAAATCGACGAAGGCCGGTTGCGGAGAAGATTGTGGGGTCTTCGCTCGTGACCACTGCCAGCCCCCTGCGCGCGGCGATGGCGCTCACC
>DASUVP010000184.1:0-3555 GCA_036378895.1 Sphingomicrobium sp. | reverse complement strand
TGGCATCCACAAAAGTCAGCCGGGTCCGGGTGCTCGCGCAGCAGCCGGAGCGAATCCGCGAGGCGTTGCCGGACGACCCGCGCGTCAGCGTCGAGCAGTCCGGCGAGACCATTGCCGCGACGCTCGAGGCCTTTTGCTTCGATCCGAGCGTCGAGTGGCCAATCCTTGTCACGACTGCGGATCACGCATTGCTGACCCCGGAGATGATCTCGGATTTTCTCGGCAAGGCAGACGGAGCCGAGGTCGCAATCGGCGTCGTGACGCGCGAGGCGCTGCTGAAGCGCCTGCCGCAGACCCAGCGGACCTGGCTGAAATTTCGCGGCGGGGCCTACAGCGGCGCCAACCTGTTCCTCCTCGGAAGCCCGAAGGTCCGTTCCACCCTGGAAGTCTGGCGATCGAGCGAACAGAACCGCAAGAAGGCGTGGCGGATGCTCCTCACGTTGGGGCTGTTCGGCTTTCTCGGTGCCGTGCTCCGGCTGCGCACGCTCAAGCAGACGGTCGACCGGGTAGGACGCAAGCTTGGCCTGGAAATTCGCGCGGTCGAATTGTCGGATCCTCTCGCCGCCGTCGATGTCGACAAGCCGGCCGACCATGAGATCGTCACCGCCATTCTCGAAGGGCGCGCATGACCGACTTCGCGATCTACGACATGGACCGCACGATCACCCGGCGCGCGACCTATACGCCGTTCCTGCTGCACTGTGCCCTTCGCCGGGCCCCTTGGCGCCTGCTGTTGCTGCCGTTGGTGGTGGCCTCGATGATTGCGTACGTTTTGAAGCTCATCGATCGGGGCCGGCTGAAGGAGATCAATCATCGCCTCCTGCTCGGCCACAAGCGGCACCCGCGCGAATTGAAGCCGCTTGTCGAAAGCTTCGCCGACCGCACGGTCGCATCGAACATCCGCCCCGGGGCGCGCGCCGCGATCTCGCGCGACAAGGCGGAAGGTCGGCGAGTGGTCCTCGCAACCGCAAGCTACCGTCTCTACGCCGAGGCGATCGCCGACCGGCTCGGCTTCGACGACGTGATCGGCACGGGGTCGATCATCGGCCTCGACGACCGGGTGCACGCGAAAATCGATGGTGAGAATTGCTACGGCCCGGCCAAGCTTCGAATGGTTTCGACCTGGCTCGGCAAGAGCGGCCTGGAGCGTGGCCATGTCCGCTTCTATTCGGACCATGCGAGCGACGCGCCCGTGTTCGAATGGGCCGACGAGGCGGTCGCCGTGAACCCCCATTCCAGGCTGGCCCGCCTCGCCGCGGCGCGCGGCTGGGCGGTCGAGGACTGGAGCTAGACGGTGAGCGGAGACGTCTTTGCCTTCGAGGAATTCGCGCTCGATCCGTCCCAGCGGTCGCTGACCCGCGACGGAAGATCGGTCGAGATCAGCAGCCGCTATCTCGACGCCCTGCACCTGATGGTGCGCGAGCCGGGACAATTGATCACGCGCGAGCGATTCCTCGACGACGTGTGGCGTGGAATCCCGGTGACCGACGAGGCTCTCAGCCAGTGCGTCGCCAACCTGCGGCGCTTGCTCGGCGACGATGCGGCGAGGCCGCGTTTCATCGAGACGGTGCCGAAGCACGGTTACCGTTTCGTCGCGCCGGTCGAGATACGGGGACGCAGCGTCCGCAAGCCGGCAGCCGTCCCGCGCAACTGGTCAACCTCGCTCGCATTGGCCGCTGCGGGGTCGATCGGCGGCGGACTTGCCGGCGTGGCCGGAGGATTTCTCTACGGGCTCGGAGCATCGCCCGACCCGCTTCGGCCGGCTGTCGGGGCGGCGTCGTTCCTGCTCGTCATGCTGTCGGTGAACATCCTCGCTGCGGCGATCGGCGGCTTCGGAGTGGGCGCGGGCATGGCCGTTGCGCACCGGATCGCAAGGCCCTCGCACCTATCGACAACCGTTGGCGCAGCGCTCGGCGGACTGATCGTCGGCGGCGCGGTGAAGCTGCTCGGCGTCGATGCCTTCAGCGTGCTGCTCGGCAGGGCTCCGACGGCGATTGGCGGCGGTCTCGAAGGCGTGGTTCTGGGCGGAGCGGTCGGGCTCGGGACCTATCTTGGCCTGTCCCAGGCGCGGCTATGGCCCTCCGTTGTCGGAACGGCGCTGGCCGGCGGAATCGCCGGCGCGGTCCTCCCGCTGCTTGGCGGGCGGATGATGGGCGCCAGCCTCGACTCGCTCGCCGAGGCCTTCCCCGGATCGCGGCTCGACATCGACCCTCTCGGGCGCTGGTTCGGCGAGGACCATTTCGGGCTCGCGGCCCAGATCGGCTTCGGCGCGGTCGAAGGCCTATTGTTCGGCGCGGCGGTCGCTGCAGCGATCCGCTACGCCAACCAGCTCCTCCGCGAAATCGGCGAGGGCTAAACGGCCCTCAGCGCGTTTTCGAAGTCGGCGATGAGGTCGTCCGGATCCTCGACGCCAATCGAAATCCGCACCAGGTTGTCGCTGATCCCGAGGGCCTGCTTCCGTTCGTCGGGCACCGACAGATGGGTCATCGCCGCCGGAGCGCTCGCCAGGGTCTCAGTACCGCCCAGGCTGACCGCGAGGTGCGCGATCTTGAGCGAGTCGAGGAAGGCGAACGCCTCTTTCTCGCCGCCCTTGAGGTAAAGCGAGAAGGTCGAGCCCGCGCCGGTGCAGTGGCGCTTGTAGATGTCGGCCTGGCGCGACCCCTCTTCGAGGAAGCCGAGATAGCCGACGCTTTCCACCTTCGGATGGTCTTTCAGGAAGGCGCAAACCTTGTCGGCATTCTCGCCCGCGCGCTGCATCCTCAGCTCGAGCGTTTCGAGGCTGCGAAGCAGCATCCAGGCGGTGTTCGGGTCGCAGATGGTCCCGATCGTGTTCCGCATCATTCGGATCTGGTCGATCAGGCCCTGCCGGCCGACGAGGCCGCCGGCCACGAGGTCGCTGTGTCCGCCCGCATATTTCGTCAGGCTGTAAACGCTGATGTCCGCTCCTTGGTTGATCGGATGCGCCCAGAGCGGGCCGAGGAAGGTGTTGTCGATGGCGATCGGGGGTCGCTGCGCTTCGGGGAAGGCGGCATTGCGCGCGGCGGCGACCGCCTCCACGTCGACGAGCTGGTTCGTCGGGTTCGCCGGGCTTTCGAGATAGATCAGCGAAACCCGGCCCTTGGACTTGGCATCGGCGATGACCGCGTCGATCTCCTCGCGCGTCGCTCCGGCGGGAAAGTCGAGATAGGACACTCCGAAGCGCCCGAGGATCTTGGCGATCAGGGTCTCGGTTGCGGCGTAGAGCGGGCCCGAATGGACCACGACGTCGCCCGGCTGGACGAACGTGAGCAGAAGCGTGGCGATCGCCGCCATTCCGCTGGAAAAGGCCAAAGCGTCGTCGGCGTCTTCACAGACGCTCAGGCGGTCCTCGAGGATCTCCTGGTTCGGCCCGTTGAAGCGCGAATAGACGAGGCCTTCGGCCCCGCCAGGGCGCTTGCCGGTGATGCCTTCGAAGAAACGCTTGCCGTGCTCGGCCTTTTCGAAAACGAAGGTCGAGGTGAGGAAGACGGGCGGTTTCAGCGACCCTTCGCTCAGCGTCGGGTCGAAGCCGTAGCC